>NZ_JBEXOS010000027.1:0-94046 GCF_040611655.1 Streptomyces sp. NPDC006552 | reverse complement strand
ATGCCGAGGTTCCCCGCGTTCACGTACGACGAGCAGAGCGCGCCCACCGTGGTGCGGCCGGCCTCCGGGGCGCCAGCATGCGGGCCGGCCCCCGCCCCCTCAACCCCGCCGGCCGGCCGGGTCCCGGGGGCCGCCGGTCCGGTGCCGGGGGACGCGCATTCAGGCCACACTCCGACTGGCCGTGCAGAGAATGCGTCTCGCCGGCGGGACAGCCAGGGGAAGGAACGAGCGCACATGGATGCGGAGCCGCACGTGGTCCGGGAATCACTGGCACAGGACATAGCCGAACTGTGGAAGGAACACCTCGACTGTCCCGACGTCGCGGTCGACGACGACTTCTTCGCGCTCGGCGGCAATTCGCTGACCGGAATAAAGATCATCGACCGGATCACGCGGGACCACGGCGTCCAGCTCTCCGTCCGCGACTTCTACGTGGCGCAGACCCCCGCCCGGGTCGCCGAACTGATCGAGCGGGGGAGGGCCGGGGCGTGCGGCTGACACCGGGCGCCGGGCGCGACCTCGACCTCGGCCGCGTCGACCTGTTCGACCTGGACCTCTACGCGACGGGCGATCCGCACCGGGTCTGGGACGTCATGCGGGCCAAGGCGCCCCTGCACCACCAGGTCCTGCCCGACGGACGGGAGTTCTGGTCGGTGACCCGCTACGAGGACGTCTGCCGCGTCCTCGGCGACCACCGGGAGTTCACCTCGGAGCGCGGCACCGTCTGCACCCACCTCGGGACGGACGACGTCGCGGCGGGCACCCTCCTGACCTCGACCGACCCGCCCCGCCACACCCAGGTCCGCCGGGCGATCGGCGCCGTGCTCACCGCCCGGGCCGTGGCGCCCTGGGAGGACCGGATCCGCAGGGCGATCGTGCGCTTCCTCGAACCGGCGCTCGACGGCACCCCCTTCGACCTCGCCGAACAGGCACTGCTCCTGCCGGCGATCGTCACCGGCCCCCTGCTCGGCATCCCCGAGCGGGACTGGGCCGAACTGGTCCAGCTCACCGCGATGGTGACGGCCCCCTCCGACCCGCACTTCCAGCACGGCAGCACGGCCGCGACGCTCGCCATCGCCCACCACGAACTCGTCACCTACGTCACCGAGTGGGTGCGGCGCAGGCGGGCGGGCGGCGAGGAGGACGGCAGCCTCCTCGACCACCTCATGACCCTCAGCGCGGGCGGCGCCCCGCTGAGCGACGAGGAGATCGCCCTCGACGGCTACAGCATCCTCCTGGGCGCCAACGTGACGACCCCGCACACCGTCTCGGGCACGGTGCAGGCCCTCATGGAGCGGCCCGAACAGTTCGAGAAGGCGCAGGCCGACCCGGGGCTGGTGGCGAACCTGGTCGAGGAGGGGCTGCGCTGGACCTCGGCCGCCTGCAACTTCATGCGGTACGCGGTCGACGACGTGCACATCGGCGGCGGCACGGTCCCGGCCGGCGGCGCCGTCGTCGCCTGGATCGGCTCGGCCAACCGGGACGAGACCCGCTTCCCCGACCCGCACCTCTTCGACATCACGCGCAGCGGTGCCAAGCGCCAGGTCGCCTTCGGGTACGGACCGCACTTCTGCATCGGCGCCCCGCTGGCCCGGCTGACACTGCGCGTCTTCTTCGAGGAACTGCTCCAGCGGTTCGGCTCCCTCGAACCGGCCGGCCCGCCCCAGCACCTGCGGTCGTACTTCATCGCCGGGCTGACCCACCTCCCCGTCCTCGCCCAGAAACGGCTGACGCCATGACCACCGGCCCCACCACCGCCGCGTCGCCCTGGTTCGTCCGGCCGCGCTCCGCCGACCCCGCCGCCCGCCTCTTCTGCTTCCCCTTCTCCGGCTCCGGCGCCTCGGCCTTCAGCGCCTGGCCGCAGGCGCTCGGCGACGTCGAGATCTGCCCCGTACAGTTCCCCGGCCGCGAGAACCGCCTCGGCCACCCCCACTACGGCACCTACGAGAACCTCGCCGCCGCCCTGGCCGAAGCGCTGGAGCCGCTCCTCGACCGGCCGTTCGCGTTCTTCGGGCACTGCGCGGGCGCACTGCCCGCGTACGAGACCGCGCTGCGCCTCGCCGCACACGGCCTGCCGGGACCCGACCGCCTCTTCGTCTCGGGCCAGCCCGCCCCGCACGACGCGGCACGCGACCGGATGCTCGCCCTGTCCGAACCCGAACTGCGCGCCGAGGTCGCCGGATTCGTCCGCGGCCGGGGCATCGAACCGCGCCCGGACATGGTCGACCTGGGCCTGTCCGTGCTGCTGCGCGACCACGCCGCCGCCCGCGCCTACCGGCGGCCCGAACCGGCCCCCGTCGGCTGCCCCGTCGTCGTCCTGCACTGGCGCGACGACCCCGACGTGAGCCTCGACGCGCTCCAGGGCTGGCGCCGGTACGCCGACACGGTCGACTTCCGCGTGATCGACGGTGGCCACTACGACTTCATGGACGCGCCGGACGACCTGCGCGCGCTGCTGACCCGTTGGCGATGAGAGCGGTGCCGAGCGCGGGAGCCGTACGCCGAGAAGACCGGGAGGGAATCCGATGAGCGGTGCTACGAGGGGTGTCACGGGGGACGCGGCCGCCGGTGTCGCCGTCGTCGGGATGGCGTGCCGCTTCCCCGGTGTGGACGGCCCCGACGACTTCTGGCGCCTGTTGGACGAGGGCCGCTCGACCGTCGGCCGTTTCCCCGCGCGCCGCTCGGCCGACGCCCGCCACCGCGCGCACGCGGACGCCGCCACCCTGGACGCGGGCTCGTTCTTCGACGCCGTCGACGGGTTCGACGCGGAGTTCTTCGGCACGTCCCCGGCCGAGGCCGCCGCCATGGACCCCGTCCAGCGGCTGGGCCTCGAACTCGCCTGGGAGGCCGTCGAGGACGCCCGCGTCCCGGCGGGCACGCTCGCCGGCCGCGAGGTCGACGTCCTGGTCGGCGCCGCGCCCTCCGGGTACGAGCAGTTGCGCGAGCGGTCCGGCGGCGGCCGGGACGACCCCTACGCCGCGCTCGGGTCGAGCGGCGCGCTGATCGCCAACCGGATCTCGCACCTCTTCGACGTCCGCGGCATGAGCCTGTGCGCGGACTCGGGCCAGTCCTCCTCGCTCGTGTCGCTGGCGCTCGCCTGCGACCGGATCCGCGGCGGCGCCGTCGACCTGGCGCTCGTGGGCGGCGTGCAGCTGATCGCCGATCCGGCGACGGGGACCGGCCTGGCGAATCTGGGCGCCCTCTCGCCCGACGGCCGCTGCTTCACCTTCGACGAACGGGCCAGCGGCTTCACCCGCGGCGAGGGCGGGGCGTTCGTCCTGCTGAAGCGGCTCGACCTCGCCCTCGCCGACGGCGATCACCTCTACGCGGTGGTGCGCGGCTGGGGCGTCGCCAGCGGCGGGGCGTCCAGCCGGATGCCGGACCCGAGCCCCGCGGGACAGGCGGCGGCGGTGCTGTCCGCACTCGGCCGCGCGGCCGTCGCGTTCGACAGCGTCGACTACGTGGAGGCCCACGGCACCGGCACCCGGCGCGGCGACCCGGCCGAACTGGCCGGGCTGCGCGAGGTGTCGCGCGCGCAGGCCCGCACCCGCCCCCTGGTGATCGGCTCGGCCAAGACGAACGTCGGGCACCTGGAACCGGCCGCGGGGATCGTCGGCTTCGTGAAGGCGGCGCTCTGCGTGGAGCGCGCGCGGCTCGTCCCCAGTCTGAACTTCCGCGCCCCCAACCCGGCCGTCCCCGGCTTCGGCCAGGACTTCGAGGTCCTTCAGCGGGCCCGCCCCTGGCCGGGCACGGCCACCCGGCCGCGGCGCGCGGGGGTGTCGGCGTTCGGCATGGGCGGCACCACCGCCCACGTGATCCTCGAACAGCCCCCCGAGCAGACCGACGCGGCCGGGCCCGCCCCCCGCGCCACCCCCCGGGTGGCGCCCCTGGTGCTCTCGGCGCGCTCGGAGCCTGCCCTGCGGGAACAGGCGGCCCGGCTGCGGGACCACCTGGCCGCGGACCCGGCGCTCCCGCTCGCCGACGTCGGGCACTCGCTGGCGGTGACCCGGTCGGCGTTCGCGCACCGTGCGGTGGTGCTGGGCGGCGACCGGGACGAGGCGCTGGCCGGTCTCGGCCTGGTGGCGGCGGGCGAGGGCGGGGCACGGGTGGTGCGCGGGGCCGCCGAGGGCCCCGCGGGCCCGGTCGTCTTCGTCTTCCCCGGCCAGGGTTCGCAGTGGCCGGGCATGGGCCGGCGGCTGTACGCGGAGTCGGAGGTCTTCGCGCGCTCGATCGACGCGTGCGAGAAGGCTCTGGCGCCCTGGGTGGACTGGTCCCTGGTGGACGTGGTGACCGGCGCGGAGCCGGCCGTCCCGCTGGAGCACGGGGACGCCGTCGTCCAGCCCGCGCTCTTCGCGATGATGGTCTCCCTGGCGCGGGTGTGGGAGTCGTTCGGCGTGGTCCCCGACGCGGTGGTCGGCCACTCGCAGGGCGAGATCGCCGCGGCCTGCGCGTCCGGAGCGCTCGGTCTCGACGACGCGGCGCGGATCGTCGCCCTGCGCAGCAAGGCACTGACCGAACTGGCCGGCCAGGGCGGGATGACCGCGGTGGCCGCGCCCCTCGCCCAGGTCGAGGAGCGGCTGCGGCCGTGGGCGGGGCGGCTCTCCGTCGCCGCGGTCAACGGGCCGGCATCCGTGGTGATCTCCGGGGACCCCGAAGCACTCGACGGCTTCCGCGCGGCGGCGTCCGCCGACGGGATCCGGGTACGCCGGGTCAGGATCGACTACGCCTCCCACTGCCACCAGGTCGAACGCATCCGGGACCGCGTGCTGGAGGCCACCGGGGGCATCACGCCGCGGCGGACGCCGGTGGCGTTCCACTCCACGGTCACCGGCGAACCGCTCGACACGCGCGGACTCGACAGCGCGTACTGGTACGACAACCTCCGCTCGGTGGTGCGCTTCGGCGACGTGGTCGCCAGACTGATGCGCGAGCGCGGCGGCGTCTACGTGGAGGTCAGCCCGCACCCCGTGCTCCAGGTGGCGATGGAGGAGGCGGCCGACGCCCTGCCCGCCCCGCCCGTCGTCGTCGGCACCCTCGACAAGCACGACGGAAGCGCGGCCCAGGTCCTTTCGTCGCTGGCCGCACTGCACGTGCGGGGCACGCCGGTCGACTGGGCTGCGGCCTTCGCCGCGGACCGGCCGCGCCGGACCGCCCTGCCGACCTACGCGTTCCAGCGGCAGCGGTACTGGCCGACGGCGCCCGGCGAGAGCGGCACCGCGGACGGCGCCGGCGCACCGGAGCCGGACACCGCGCCGGCGGCCCCCACCACGCGGGCGTCGGTCCTCACCCTCGTGTGCGACGAGGCGGCGGCGCTGCTGAGCGCGGCGCACCCGGAGCTGACGGGCACCGCACTCGCGGCGCGGCCGGCCGAGACCTTCAAGGCCCTCGGCTTCGACTCCCCGCTCGCCGTGGGGCTCCGCAACCGGCTCACGGCGGCCACCGGCGTACGGCTGCCGGCCACCGTCGCGTTCACCTACCCCACCCCGCAGGTGCTCGCCGGCCACCTCTTCGCCCTCCTGCACCCGGCCGAACCGGCCACAAAGGACCCGCACGACCCGCCCGAACGGCACGATCCCGAAAGCGGGAGCGACGACGATCTGTACGCGCTGATCGACCGCGGCTACGTATAACCACACCCGTTCTCACGAGCAAACGTTGGAGGAGGCCCTGGTGGAGGATGTCGACAAGCTCCGGTCCTACTTGCGCCGCGCCGTCGGCGACGCGCAGCACCTGCGCGAGCGGGTGCGCGCGCTGGAGGAGTCCGCCCGCGAGCCGGTCGCGGTCGTGGGCGCGGGGTGCCGCTTCCCCGGCGGTGTGACCTCCCCCGAGGAGCTGTGGGACCTCGTCTCCGGCGAAGTGGACGCGGTGGGCGACTTCCCGCGCGACCGCGGCTGGGACCTGGAGGCGCTCTACTCCCCGGACCCCGGCACGCCCGGGACCACGTACACGCGCTCCGGCGGGTTCCTGTCCGGCCTCGCGGAGTTCGACGCCCCGTTCTTCGGCATCAGCCCGCGCGAGGCGCTGGCCATGGACCCGCAACAACGGTTGCTGCTGGAAACGTCGTGGGAAGCGCTGGAGCGGGCCGGGATCAACCCGGCGGGGCTGCGCGGCTCGGCGACCGGGGTGTTCACCGGGCTCTACGCGGTCGACTACGGCCCGCGGGCGGGCGGCGGGGCCGGCGGTGAGACAGAGGGCTTCGCGCTCACCGGCACGTACACCAGCGTGGCGTCGGGCCGGGTGGCGTACGTCCTGGGGCTCCAGGGCCCCGCGGTCTCGACCGACACCGCGTGCTCGTCGTCGCTGGTCGCCATCCACCAGGCCGTGCGCTCGCTGCGCTCGGGGGAGTGCACGCTGGCGCTGGCCGGCGGGGCGTCGACCCTCCAGACACCGGGGCTCCTCGTCGAACTCGGCCGCCAGCGGGGTCTTTCGGTGGACGGCCGCTGCAAGGCGTTCGCGGACGCGGCGGACGGCACCGGGTTCTCCGAGGGCGCCGGCATGCTGGTCCTGGAGCGGCTCTCGGACGCCCGGCGCAACGGACGCCGCGTCCTCGCCGTGATCCGCGGCTCGGCGGTCAACCACGACGGCGCCTCCAACGGCCTGACCGCACCGAACGAACTGGCGCAACGCAGCGTCATCCGCGCGGCCCTGACCGACGCCGGACTGACAGCGTCCGACGTGGACGCGGTCGAGGCGCACGGCACCGGCACGACACTGGGCGACCCGCTGGAGGCGGAGGCGCTGCTCGCCACGTACGGGCAGGACCGCGAGGGCCAACACCCCTTGTGGCTAGGGTCGTTGAAGTCGAACATCGGGCATACGCAGGCGGCCGCCGGGGTCGGCGGACTGCTCAAGATGGTCATGGCGATGCGCCACGGCACCCTGCCCAGAACGCTGCACGTCGACCGGCCCTCCACGCACGTGGACTGGTCGACGGGGGCGGTCGAGCTGCTGACCGGGGCCCGGGAGTGGACCGCGGCTTCCGGGCGGCCCCGGCGGGCCGGGATCTCCGCCTTCGGGATCAGCGGCACCAACGCCCACCTGATCCTGGAACAGGCCCCGCAGGACGAGGCGGCGGCAGAGACCGCCTCCCGGACTGAGCACACCGACGGGGAGCCGGTGCCGCTG
The DNA here is from genome assembly GCF_040611655.1 of Streptomyces sp. NPDC006552. Lineage (NCBI taxonomy): Bacteria > Bacillati > Actinomycetota > Actinomycetes > Kitasatosporales > Streptomycetaceae > Streptomyces > Streptomyces sp. NPDC006552. Next base: position 86,921 of record NZ_JBEXOS010000027.1, on the reverse strand, counting down.
GTCCTGTCGGCGCGCACGGAGCCGGCGCTGCGCGCGCAGGCGCACAAGCTGCGGGAGCGCATCGCGGCGGACGCGGACCTGTCGCTCACCGACGTGGGCCACGCCCTGGTGACGACCCGCTCCCTGTTCGAACACCGCCAGGTCGTGATCGGTGCCGGGCGGGACGACGTGCTCGCCGCCCTGGCCGCCGTCGCCGGCGGCGCGGAGGGCGACCCCGCCCGGGTGGTGAGCGGGGTGGCCGGCTCCGCGGGCCCCGCCGTGTTCGTCTTCCCCGGCCAGGGCACGCAGTGGGCCGGGATGGGCCGCGAACTGTGCGCGGCCTCCCCGGTGTTCGCGCGCCGCATGCGGGAGTGCGCCGACGCGCTCGCCCCGTACGTGGACTGGTCCCTCCTCGACGTGCTCGGCGACGCCCGGGCCCTGGAGCGGGTCGACGTCGTCCAGCCCGCGCTGTGGGCCGTGATGGTGTCGCTGGCCGAGGTGTGGCGCTCGTACGGCGTGCGGCCCGCGGCCGTCGTGGGCCACTCGCAGGGCGAGATCGCCGCCGCCTGCGTCGCGGGCGCCCTGTCGGTCGAGGACGCCGCGAAGGTGGTGGCGCTCCGTTCGAAGGCCATCCTGCGGCTCGCGGGCCGCGGCGGCATGGTGTCGGTCGCGCTGCCGGAGGCGCAGGTACGGGCACGCCTGACGGACGGGCTGTCCGTCGCCGCGGTCAACGGGCCCTCCTCCGTCGTCGTCTCGGGCGACGTGGCCGCACTGGACGCACTGCTCGCCGCCTGCGCGGCGGACGACGTACGCGCCCGCCGCCTCGCCGTGGACTACGCCTCGCACTCCGCGCACGTGGAAGCCCTCCACGACGAACTGCGTCAGGTGCTGGCGGGCCTGCGGCCGCGTACGGGCGAGGTGCCGTTCTTCTCCACGGTGACGGCCGACTGGCTCGACACGAAGGAGCTGGACGCCGCGTACTGGTACACCAACCTGCGCCGGCCGGTCCGCTTCGAGGAGGCCACCCGGGCCCTCGCCGGGCAGGGCTTCCGTCTCTTCGTCGAGGCGTCGGCCCACCCCGTGCTGACGGTCGGCATGGAACAGACCCTGGACGGCGCGGGCGCCGAGGCCACCGTCGTGGGCACGCTGCGCCGCGGCGAGGGCGGCCTCGCGCGCTGGTACCGGTCGGCGGCGGAGGCCTTCGTGGCGGGCGCGGAAGTGGCGTGGGAACCGGCGTTCGGGACCCGGACCGGCCAGCCCGCCGAACTCCCCACCTACGCCTTCCAGCGGCAGCGCTACTGGCTGGACGCGCCCCGCGAGACCAGCGCGGCCGGCACCTCGGACCACCCCCTGCTCGACGCCGTGATCGAACTGCCCGGCGACGCGGAGCGCGGCGCGGTCGCGGGCAGCGGACGCCTCTCGCTGGAGCGCCACCCGTGGCTCGCCGGCCACGTGGTCCACGGCGCCGTCCTGGTGCCGGGCACCGTGCTGCTGGAGCTGGCGGCCTGGGCGGCGGAGAAGGCCGGCTGCGACGTCATCGACGAACTCACCCTGGAGACCCCGCTGGTGCTCTCCCGCACCGCCGAGCGCGAACTGCGCGTCCAGATCGACGCCAAGCGGGTGATCAGCGTCCACTCGCGGGGTCCGGGCGAGGAGGGGTGGACCCGCAACGCCGTCGGGGTCGCCGGGCCCGACACCACCGGCGCCCCCGAGACGGAGGGCCTCGCGCTCTGGCCCCCCGCCGGAGCGAGCGGCGTGTCCTTCGCGGACGGCTCCGCCGCCCCCGGCCCTGACGCCGGGCCGCTCCCGCCCGGGGTGCGGCAGGTGTGGCGTCGCGGCGACGCCCTGTTCGCGGAGGTGGAGCCGCCCGCGTCCGAGTCCGCGGCGCCGGGCCGGTTCCGGATCCATCCGGCGCTGCTGCACGCCGCGCTGGCCCCGGCCGGCCCGGGCGGCCTCACCGGCCCCGCGCCGGCCGACGGATGGGCGCCGTTCCGCTGCAAGGGGCTGCGGCTGCGTGCCGCCGCGCCGGCCGCCCTGCGCGTGCGCCTCGCGCCGGCGGGGGAGGACACCCTGTCCCTCACCGTCGCCGACCAGGACGGAGCGCCGCTCGGCGGCATCGCGTCCCTGAGCCTGCGCCCGGTGGACGCGCAGCAACTGGCCGAGCTGAGCTTCGACCACCAGGACGCCCTGTTCCAGGTGGAGTGGGCGCCCCTCCCCGACGCGCCGGCGGAACCCGGCCGCGACACCGCCCCAGCATCCCGGTACGCGGTGCTGGGCGCGTCCGCCGGGGCCGGGGCCCTGGACGGGCACGCAGCCGTCTTCGCCGACCTCGGCGAACTCGCCGCACACGAGGGCGGGATACCCCCGGTCGTCATCGCGGACGCTGATGGGCCGGCCGCGGACGGCGACGCAGCGCCGGGGGCGCCCGAGGCCGTCGAGCACCACCTCCACCAGGTGCTGCGGTGGACCCGGGGCTGGCTCACCGAGGAGCGGTTCCGCGACGCGCGCCTGGTCATCGTGGTGCGCGGGGAGGTCCAGGACGCGGGGGCGTCCCGCCCCGACCCCGCGGCGGCCGCGGTCCAGGGGTTCGTGCGCTCCGCACAGACCGAGAATCCCGGCCGGTTCACGCTCGTGGACACCGACGACGAACCGGCCTCGTGGGCGTGCCTGCCGGCGGCGGTCGGCTCCGGAGAACCCCAGCTCAGGATCCGCTCCGGCCAGGTGACCACCCCCCAACTGGTCCGCGCCCGGGGCGCGTCCCCCGGCCACGCACCCTTCGGCGCCCCCTCGGACGAGGCCCTCACCCCGGCTGCCGGCAGCCCGGCGGAGCCGCCTGCCGACCGCGCCGGGACGGTGCTCGTCACCGGCGGCACCAGCGGTCTGGGCGCCCTGCTGGCCCGCCACCTCGTCCAGCGGCACCGGGTCCGCCGCCTGGTGCTGACCAGCAGACGCGGACCTGACGCCCCGGCCGCCGCGGAGCTGCGGGCGGAGCTGACCGCGGCCGGGGCCCAGGTCTCCGTCGTGGCCTGCGACGTCACCAGCCGGGCGGAGGTCGCCGCCCTGCTCGCGGCCGTGCCGCCCGCGCACCCGCTGACGGCGGTCGTCCACTGCGCGGGCGTCCTGGACGACGGCGTCGTCGAGGCGCTGACCGAGGACCGCCTGGACGCCGTCCTCGCCCCGAAGGTGCGCGGCGCCTGGCACCTGCACGAACTGACCCGGCACCTGGACCTCTCCGCGTTCGTGCTGTTCTCCTCGGTCGCGGGCGTGCTCGGGACGGCCGGCCAGGCCAACTACGCGGCGGCCAACGGCTACCTCGACGGCCTCGCGCAGACCCGCCGGGCCGCCGGACTGCCCGCCGCCTCGCTGTGCTGGGGGCTGTGGGCGGAGCGCAGCGCGATGGTCGCCGGGCTCGGCGAGACGGACGTCGTACGGCTGCGCCGGCAGGGCGTCCTGCCGATGGCGTCGCGGGAGGGGCTCGCCCTCTTCGACGCGGCGCTGGCCCGGGACGAGGCGGTGCTGGTGCCCGCCCGGCTCCACCTGCACGGGCCCGACGCGCCACAGGCCGCCCGGCTGTCGGCGCCGCTCCTGCGCGCGTTGACCGGGCCGGACACCGGAGCGGACGGCATGCGGAGCCAGGACGGCTCCGGCAGCGGAGGACTCGCACAGCGGCTGCGGTCACTGCCGCCGGCCGACGCCGAGGCGGCGCTGCTCGACGCCGTGCGGAGCCAGACCGCGAGCGTCCTCGGCCATGCCGACGCCGGACGGATCGGCCCCGGCGCCACGTTCAAGCAGCTGGGCGTCGACTCGCTCACGGCCCTGGAACTGCGCAACAGGCTCGCGGTGGCGACCGGCCTGAAGCTGCCCGCCACCCTCGTCTTCGACCATCCGAACCCGATCGCCCTCGCGCTGTTCCTGAACGCGGGCCTGACCCCCGGCGCCGAGGCGGACCCCGTCTCCCCGGCCGGCGACCTGGTCCAGGAGATCGAAGGGCTCGGCACCCGGCTGGAGGGCGCGGTCCCCGGCCTCGGCGAGGAGGACCTGACCACCATTTCGACGCTGCTCGGCGAGTTGCAGGGCCGAGTCCGTTCGCTGACGAGCGCCGGCGCGCCGGCCGGCCTCGTCGACCGGATCAGTTCGGCCTCCGCGGGAGAGCTCCTCTCGCTGCTGGACCAAGAGCTCGGCTAGGGGAGAGCGATGACGAACGACAGCAACGCCGATGTGCTCGACTACCTCAAGCGGACCTCGATCGAACTGGTCGAGACCCGCAAGCGGCTGCGCGAACTGACGCAGGCCGCCGCCGAACCCGTCGCGGTCGTCGGGGCCGCCTGCCGCTTCCCGGGCGGGGCGGCCTCCCCCGAAGCGCTGTGGGAACTGGTGCGCGACGGCGCGGACGCCGTCTCGGACTTCCCCCGGGACCGCAACTGGGACCTGGCGGGCCTCTACCACCCCGACCCGGACCGGCCCGGCACCTGCTACACCCGCTCGGGCGGCTTCCTGGACGACGCGGGCGACTTCGACGCCGACTTCTTCGGGATCAGCCCGCGCGAGGCGCTCGCCGCCGACCCGCAGCAGCGGCTGCTCCTGGAGACCTCCTGGGAGTCCCTGGAGCGCGCCGGCATCGACCCGCACACCCTGCGCGGCAGCGACACCGGCGTCTTCGCCGGCCTCGCCTACTTCGGCTACGGCAACCACTTCGAGACCCCGGAGGCCATCTCGGGCTACGCACAGCTGGGCTCGCTGCTGAGCGTGGCCTCCGGCCGGGTGTCGTACGCGCTCGGCCTGGAGGGCCCCGCCGTCTCGACCGACACGGCGTGCTCGTCGTCGCTGGTCGCCGTCCACCAGGCGGTCCAGTCGCTGCGCCTGGGCGAGTGCGGCCTCGCGCTGGCCGGCGGCGTCACCGTCGTCGCGACGCCGCAGGTGTTCCGGGAGTTCGCGCGGCAGCGGGGCCTTTCGGTGGACGGGCGGTGCAAGGCGTTCGCGGACGCGGCGGACGGCACCGGCTTCTCCGAGGGCGCCGGCATGCTGGTCCTGGAGCGGCTCTCGGACGCCCGGCGCAACGGGCACCACATCTGGGCGGTGATCCGCGGCTCGGCGGTCAACCAGGACGGCGCCTCGAACGGCCTGACCGCGCCGAACGGACCGGCGCAGCAGCGCGTCATCCGCTCCGCGCTCGCCAACGCCCGGCTGCGGGCGTGCGACGTGGACGCGGTGGAGGCGCACGGCACCGGCACCACGCTGGGCGACCCCATCGAGGCAGGGGCGCTGCTCGCCACGTACGGCCAGGAGCGCGAGGGCCGACCCCCGCTGTGGCTCGGCTCGTTGAAGTCGAACATCGGCCATACGCAGGCGGCCGCCGGGGTCGGCGGAGTACTCAAGATGATCATGGCGATGCGCCACGGCACCCTGCCCAGGACCCTCCACGTCGACCGCCCCTCGACCCACGTGGACTGGTCGGCCGGGGCGGTGGAGCTGCTGACCGAGACCAGAGAGTGGACCGCGGCACCCGGACGGCCCCGGCGGGCGGGCATCTCCGCCTTCGGCGCCAGCGGCACCAACGCCCACCTGATCCTCGAAGAGGCCCCGCCGCAGGAGGCGCCCGAGAAGACTCCCGAGCCCGGCCCGACCGATCAACTCCCCTTCACATCAGGTGAGTTGGTGCCGTGGGTGGTCTCGGCGCGGTCGGAGCGGGCGCTGCGCGCGCAGGCGGAGCGGCTGCGCGCGTTCGCCGCCGACGGGCCGCACGCCGAACTCGCGGAGATCGGCCGGTCCCTTGCGACACACCGGGCGGCCTTCGAGCACCGAGCGGTGGTGCTGGGGCGCGGCAGGGACGACCTGCTGAGCGGCCTCGCGGCCCTGAGCGAGGGCACGGAGAGCGCCGGCGTGGTGCGCGGCGTCGCCGGCGAACCCGGCGGCACCGTCTTCATGTTCCCCGGCCAGGGCTCCCCCTGGGCCGGCGCGGCACGCGAGCTGTACGACACCTTCCCCGTCTTCGCCCGCAGCCTCGACGAGACCTGCCGGCACTTCGACGCCCACCTCCCCTTCGCCCTGAAACCCCTGCTCCTCACCGACGAACCCGCGCCGCGCGAGCGCACGGACATCGCCCAGCCGGCCCTGTTCGCCCTCCAGATCGCCCTGTACCGGCTGCTGACGCGGTACGGCCCGCCGCCCGCCCGCCTGATCGGCCACTCGGTCGGCGAGATCGCCGCCGCCCATGTCTCCGGCGTCCTGGACCTGGACAGCGCGACCCGGCTGGTCGCCGCGCGCGGACGGGTCATGCAGACCGTCACCGAGCCCGGCGCCATGCTGGCGGTACGCGCCTCGGAAGCCGAGGTGACCGCCCTGTTCGGCGCGGACGACCGGATCGGCGTCGCCGCCGTCAACGGCCCGGAGTCGGTCGTCGTCTCCGGCCTGCGCGAACCGGTCCACGCCCTGCGGGACCGGCTCCTCGCCGCCGGCACATCGGCGAAGCTGCTCCCGGTCGACCACGCGTTCCACTCCCCGCTCATGGACCCGGTCCTGGCGGAGTTCGCGGCGGCGCTCGGTGAGCTTCCCGCGGGCGAGATGACGGTACCCACCGTCTCGACCAGGCTCGGCCGCGAGGCCACACTCCAGGAGCTGGCCTCCGCGGAGCACTGGGTGGACCACGTCCGCGCACCCGTCCGCTTCTACGAGGCACTGACCCGCGCCCGCGCGGCCGGCGCGGACGTCTTCGTCGAAGTGGGGCCGGGCGCCACCCTCACGGGCCTCGCCAAGGACGCCTTCGCCGCCGACGGCACCACCGACGTAACGGTCCTGTCCGCGGCCCGGCGCGACCGCGGTGCGACGCATGCCCTCACCCGCGCGCTGGCCGAACTGCACGTGCGGGGCGCGGCCGTGGACTGGGACGCCGTGTTCGGGCCGCGCCGGCCGGTGGACCTGCCGACCTACGCGTTCCAGCGGCAGCGGTACTGGCTGGACTTCCTCGCCGGGACCCGGCCCGCCGACGTCGTCGCGGCCGGCCTCGCCACACCGCGGCACCCCCTCCTCTCCGCCGTGCTGGAGCACCCCGGCACCGGCGACACCGTCTTCACCGGCCGCTGGTCCCTGCGCACCCACGACTGGCTGGCCGACCACACCGTCTTCGGCGCCGCCGTCGTCCCGGCCACCGCCCAGCTGGACCTGGCGCTGTCGGCGGGCGAGCACGTCGGCTGCCCCGCGGTCGAGGAACTCACCCTCGAAGTGCCCCTGGTGCTCCCCGACACGGGCGCCGTGCAGGTGCGGGTCGCCGTCGGCGCGGCGGACGAGAGCGGCCGGCGCACCCTGGAGGTGTACGCGCGCCCCGACGAGGAGGACCCGGAGGGCGAGGGCGCGGCGACCGACGGCTGGACCCGGCACGCGCGGGGGAGCCTGGGCCCGGGCACCCCGCCCGCCGACACCTCACGGACGCTCGCCGCCTGGCCGCCCGCCGGGGCGAGCCGGCTCGACTTCGACGGCCTCTACGACTCCTTCGCGGACGCCGGGTTCGACTACGGCCCCGCCTTCCGCGGACTGCGCGAGGTCTGGCGCCGCGGCGACGACCTCTTCGCCCTCGCCACCCTGCCCCCGGCGGCCGAGACCGCGGCCGACGGCGCGTTCGCGCTGCACCCGGCGCTGCTCGACACCGTCCTGCACGCCGCGGTGGCCGGCCGCGTCGTCGAGGTGACGGACGAACAGGGGTGGATGCCCTTCTCCTGGTCCGGCGTGCACCTGTTCCAGGAGGGCGGCACGACCGTCCGGGTCCGGCTCACCCCGGCCGGTGAGGGCGTCGTGTCCCTGGCCGTCGCCGACGAACACGGCCGCGACATCGCCCGTATCGCGTCGCTGACGTTCCGCCCGGCGAGCGCCGCGCAGCTCCGTCCGGCACACGGCGGGCGGCCACCGCTGTACGAGACGCAGTGGCGGCCGGCCCCGCAGCGCGCACGCGAAGCCTCCGGCGAACGCTGGGACGTCCTCGGCGCGCGGCACGGCCTGGCCGCCCGGCTCACCGAACGGGCCGACGAGCAGGGCCCCTTGCGCCCCTTCCTCCACACATCCCTGGACGAGGCCCTGTCGCACGCGGCCCCCCGCCACCTCGTCCTCTGCCTGGACGACGTCCTGGCCGACGCCCAGGCCACCGACCCCGGCCCAGACCCCGACCCCGGTCCGCCGGCCGCCGTCGCCGCCGCGGGCCGCCACGTCCTGGAGCACGTGCAGCGGTTCCTCGCCGAGGAGACGTTCACCGGGTCCACGCTGGTGGTCCTCACCCGCCTGGCCCTCGCCACCGGCCCGGGGGAGGGCGTCGAGAGCCTGCCCGGCGCATCCGTCTGGGGCCTGGTCCGCTCCGCGCAGACCGAACACCCCGGCCGGTTCCGGCTGGTGGACACCGACGACGACCCCGCCTCCTGGGCCCGCCTCCCCGAGGTGCTGGCCAGCGGCGAGGAGCAGTCGGCGCTGCGCGGCGGCGCCCACCTCGTCCCCCGGCTGGCCCCGGCCGCACCGGCCGCGCACCGGCTCGGCCCCCCGCCGGCCGGCGCCCACCGGCTGGGCATCCCGCACACCGGCACGCTGGAGAACCTGACCTGGGTGCCGTCCCCCGAGGCGCAGGCGCCCCTCACCGGCGGACAGGTCCGCATCGCCGTCCAGGCCGCGGGGCTCAACTTCCGCGACGTCACGATCGCCCTGGGCCTCGTCGAGCGCACGGCCATCGACGCAGGTCTCGGCACCGAGGGCGCCGGCACCGTGCTGGAGGTCGCCGACGATGTGCCGCACCTTGCCCCGGGCGACCGGGTGACCGGCATCTTCACCGGCGCCTTCGGCTCCGTGGCCGTCGCCGACCACCGCCTGCTCACCCCCGTCCCCGACGGATGGAGCCACGCCGAGGCGGCCTCCATGCCGACCGCCTTCCTCACCGCCTACTACGCGCTGTGCCACGTGAAGCAGGTCACGAAGGGACAGCGCGTCCTCATCCACGCCGCGGCGGGCGGCGTCGGCATGGCCGCCGTCCAACTGGCCCGCCACCTCGGCGCCGAGGTCTACGCGACCGCGAGCCCCGCCAAGTGGCCCGCCCTGCGCCGGCTGGGCCTGGACGACGCGCACCTGGCCTCCTCCCGCGACCTGGAGTTCGCCGGGCGGTTCCTGGACGCCACCGGCGGCCGCGGCATGGACCTCGTACTGAACTCCCTCGCGCACCGCTTCGTCGACGCGTCGCTGACCCTCCTTCCGCGCGGCGGGGACTTCGTCGAGATGGGCAAGACGGACCTGCGCGACCCCGGCCAGGTGGCGGCCGCGCACCCGGGCGTCGACTACCGGGCCATCGACCTCTACGCGGCGGGCCCCGACGCCATCCACGCGATGTTCCGAGCCGTCATGGACCTGTTCGCCGCCGGACGGCTCCGCCTGTCCCCGGTCTCCGTGCGCGGCATCCGCGACGCGCGCACGGCGTTCCGCGAGATGAGCCAGGGCCGCCACGTCGGGAAACTCGTCCTGGAGACCGGCGACGGCCTCGGCGGCGGCACCGTCCTGGTCACCGGCGGGACCGGCGGAGTCGGCTCCCTGGTGGCCCGGCACCTCGTCGCCGCACACGGTGTACGGAGCCTGCTGCTGGCGAGCCGGCGCGGCCCCGCGGCCGACGGGGCGCCCGAACTGGTCGCGGAGCTCGAACGGGCCGGGGCGGCCGTCCGCGTCGTGGCCTGCGACGTCGCGGACCGGGACGCCGTCGCGGAGCTGCTCGCGACGATGCCGCCCCGGTATCCGCTGACCGCCGTCGTGCACGCCGCGGGCGCCCTGGCGGACGGCACCGTCGAGACCCTCACCCCGCAGAGCCTCGACCACGCCCTGCGCGCCAAGGCCGGCGGCGCACTGCACCTGCACGAACTGACCCGGGACCACGCCCTGTCGGCGTTCATCCAGTTCTCCGCCCTCGCGGGCACGCTCGGCACCGCGGGACAGGCGAACTACGCCGCCGCCAACGGCCTCCTGGACGGCCTCGCCGCCCACCGCCGGGCCGCGGGACTGCCCGGCACCGCCCTGTGCTGGGGCTGGTGGGAGGAGAGCAGCGGCATGGCCGGGGGCCTGGACCAAGCCGGCCGGAACCGGCTGCGGCGGACGGGGATCGCCCCGATGCCGACGCCCGAGGCACTGGCCCTGTTCGACGCGGCGCGCGCACTCGGCACGCCGGTCCTCGTCCCGGCCCGCATCGACCTCGCCGCCCTGCGCGGGCGCGGCGGCCCCGCACTGCCGCCCCTGCTGCGCGACCTGGCCGACGACGGCCGCCCGCGCCGCACCAGGGAACACCCGGCCAAGGACGCGGGCGCCCCCGCGCTGCCGGCTCGGCTCACCACCCTGCCCGCGGACGAGGTGGCGCCGGCCGTCCTGGACTGGCTTCGCGACCAGGTCGCCTTCGTCCTCGGCCACCCGAGCGGGGCGGCCGTCGACACCGACCTGGCCTTCACCCAGCTCGGCTTCGACTCGCTGACCTCGGTCGAACTCTGCAACCGCCTCGCCGCCTCGACCGGTCTGCGCCTGCCGTCCACCCTCGTCTTCAGCTACCCGACCCCCCGCGAACTGGGCGAGCACCTGTCCGCTCTGCTGCGCCCCGCCCCGGACCCGCGACCGGCCGACGACGCGGAGCTGCGCGAAGTACTGCGGACCGTCTCCCTCGACCGGCTGCGCGAGGCGGGCCTCCTGGAGCCGGTACTGGCGTGCGCCGAGGGGTCCCGGCCGGATTCCGGTCAGCAACCACCGGACACGGGCGCGGACGTGAGCGTGGACCCGGGCCCGGACGTACTTGCGGCCCTGGACCTGGAAGCACTGGTCGGCCTGGCTCTGGACGAGAAGAGGTAATCGACATGACCCACTCCACGGAACCCGCGGCGGACGGCGCGGACCGGATCCAGCGGGCGCTGCGCACCCTCCTGGAGGAGCGCGACCGGCTCCGGCAGGAGAACGACGCCCTGAAGGCCGGCCGCGGCGAGCCGGTCGCCGTGGTGGCCATGGCCTGCCGCTACCCCGGGAACGTGACGACGCCCGAGGAGCTGTGGGACGTGCTCCGCGAGGGCCGGGACGTCGTGGACACCTTCCCGGCCGACCGCGGCTGGCGCGACGTCTACGACCCGGACCCCGACGCCACCGGCCGCTCCACCACCCGGCACGGCGGATTCCTGACCGACGCCGCCGGATTCGACGCCGACTTCTTCACCATCAGCCCGCGGGAGGCGCTGGCCGTCGACCCGCACCACCGGTTGCTCCTGGAAACCTCGTGGGAGGCGTTCGAGCGGGCCGGGATCGTCCCCGCCCAGGTGCGCGGCACCGACGTCGGCGTCTTCACCGGGGTCAGCTCGTCCGAGTACGGCTGGCGCTTCCTGGAGAGCGCCCAGCAGGAGCTGGAAGGCCATCTGCTCTACGGCAGCGCGCTCAGCGTCGCCTCCGGCCGGGTCGCCTACGAACTGGGGCTGACCGGACCGGCGGTGTCGGTGGACACGGCCTGCTCCTCCTCCCTGGTCGCCCTGCACCTGGCGGCGCAGTCCCTGCGCGCCGGCGAGTGCTCGCTCGCCCTGGCGGGCGGCGCGTCGGTGATGTCGACCCCCGCGTTCTTCGTGGAGTTCTCCCGGCAGCGCGCCCTGTCGGCCGACGGCCGCTGCAAGGCCTTCGCGGCCGGCGCCGACGGGACCGGCTGGGCCGAGGGCGTGGGCGTGCTGCTGCTGGAGCGGCTCTCGGACGCCCGCCGCAACGGCCATCCGGTCCTGGCGGTCCTGCGCGGCTCCGCGGTCAACCAGGACGGCGCCAGCAACGGCCTGACCGCCCCCAACGGCCGCGCCCAGGAGCAGGTGATCCGCAAGGCCCTGGCCAACGCGGGGGTCGCGGCCCGCGACGTGGACCTCGTCGAGGCCCACGGCACCGGAACCGTACTGGGCGACCCCATCGAGGCCGGCGCCCTGCTGGCCACCTACGGGCAGGACCGCCCGGCGGACCGGCCCCTGTGGCTGGGGTCCCTGAAATCCAACCTCGGCCACGCCATGGCCGCCGCCGGGGTCGGCGGCGTCATCAAGACCGTACTGGCGCTGCGCCACGGCCACCTGCCCCGCACGCTGCACGTGGACACACCCTCCCCGCACGTGGACTGGTCCGCGGGCGGCGTCGAACTCCTCGTGGAGGGACGCGCATGGCCGCACACGGACGGCCCCCGCCGGGCCGGGGTCTCGTCGTTCGGGGTCAGCGGCACCAACGCCCACGTGATCCTGGAGGAGGAACCGGCGCCGCTGCCGACGGACGAGCCCGCCGACGGCCCGGCCGTGGCCGGCGGGCTCCTGCCCTGGGCGGTGTCGGCCAAGAGCGAGGCGGCACTGCGCCAACAGGCCCGCAGACTCCGCGAGTTCGCCACCGCCCGGCCGGACGCGGACCTCGCGGAGATCGGCTGGTCGCTGGCGTCGAGCCGGTCGCACTTCGCGCGGCGCGCGGTGGTGCTGGGCCGCGACCGGGACACGCTCCTCGCGGGCCTCGACGCGCTGAGCGAGGGCACGGACTCACCCGCGGTGGTGCGCGGTACCGCCGTGAAACCCGGGGGCGTCGCCTTCGTCTTCCCCGGACAGGGCTCGCAGTGGGCCGGCATGGGCCGGCAGCTGTACGACACCTTCCCCGTCTTCGCCCGGAGCCTCGACGCGTGCGCGGCCGCGCTGGCCGAGTGGGTCGACTGGTCGCTGCTCGACGTGGTGCGCGGCGCGCCCGGGGCGCCGCCCCTGGACCGGGTCGACGTGGTGCAGCCGGCCCTGTTCTCCGTGATGGTGTCCCTGGCCGCCCTGTGGCGGTCCTGGGGCGTGGAGCCGGCCGCGGTGGTCGGCCACAGCCAGGGCGAGATAGCCGCCGCCCACGTGTGCGGTGCGCTGACCCTGCGGGACGCCACCAGGATCGTGGCGCTGCGCAGCAAAGCCCTGGTGGACCTGGTCGGGCACGGCTCCATGGCGTCGGTCGCCGAGTCCGCGGAGCTGGTGGAGCGCCACCTGGCGCCGTGGAGCGGCCAGGTGAGCGTCGCCGTCGTCAACGGACCGCGCTCCGTGGTGGTGTCCGGGGAGCCCGACGCCCTCGACGAGTTCGTCGAGAAGATGCGGGCGGAAGGGATCCAGGCACGGCGGATAGCGGTCGACTACGCCTCCCACTCCCCGCACGTGACCCGCGTCCGCGACCAGGTGCGCGACGCGCTGTCCGGGGTCCGCCCGGCCACCTCGGCGCTGCCCTTCTACTCGACGCTGCACGGCGAGGCCGTCGACACCGCCCGCCTGGACGGCGCGTACTGGTACGACAACCTGCGCGAGAAGGTCCTCTTCGAGCCCGCCGTCCAGCAGCTGGCGCGGGACGGTGTCCGGGTCTTCGTCGAGATGAGCCCGCACCCCGTCCTGACCGTCCCCGTGCAGGAGACGGTCGAGGACATCGACGACGCCCTGGTCCTCTCCTCGACCCGGCGGGAGCGGGACGAGGTCGAGGCCCTGCTCGGCTCGCTGGCCCAGCTCCACGCCCGGGGCGGAACGGTGCGGTGGGACGCCCTGTTCGGGGAGCGCCGGCGGGTGGAGCTGCCGACCTACGCGTTCCAGCGGCAGCGGTACTGGCTGAACTCCACGTCCACGGCGGCGGCGGAGGTACCCACGGCGGAGCCGGCCGCCGACACCGGGCCCGTGCTCTCGCTGCCGGACCTGATCCGGGGCCTGGGCGACGAGGAGGCGGCGGCGCTCGTCCTCGACCACGTCCGCGACAAGGTCGCCGTCGTCCTCGGCCGTACCTCCGCCGCGTCCATCGGCGCCGACCAGGAGTTCAAGGAGCTGGGCTTCGACTCGCTCCTCTCCGTGGAGCTGAGCAAACGCCTCGCCGCGTCGAGCGGACTGCGGCTGCGGCCCAACCTCGTCCTGCGCCACCCGTCACCGCGCCAGGTCGCCACCCACCTCCTGACCGCGCTCGCGGAAGACCGCTGACCGCGCCCCGGCCGGGGCCGTCCCGCCGGCGGGACAGCGCAAGGCCCGCCGGCGGCTGTCCCGCCCGGTCCCCGGACGCCTTGAACGGCCCGTCCGTGGCCCGGAAGGGTGGGGGTTCCTTCCGTTCTCCGCTGTGCCGACCTGTTTTTGCCGAGGGGTTGATCCGTGTGCGTTCGTTCGCTGCGTCGTCTGCGCATAAAGGGCTGTGGCTGGCCGAGGACATGTCTCCGGACACGCTGAACCATGCGCTGACCATGTGGGATGTGGACGGCGACCTGGACGCCGCGGTCATGGAGTCCGCGTTCCTGCACGTCATGGACGAGGCGGAGGTGCTGCGCGTCACCTTCGCCGACGACGGCGACGGGCTGCGGCTGACCCCCAGGGAGCTGGGCGACTGGCGGCCCTTCTTCCTCGACGTCAGCACCGCGGACGACCCGGAGCGGGCGGCCCGCGAGGCGCTGGCCGACATCGTGCGCCGGCCGTTCGACCTCGGCCGGGACCTGCTGATGCGGCTGGGCGTGGTCCGGCTCGCGGCGAACCGCTCCCTCGTCGTGCTCGCCTACCACCACCTCGTCTCCGACGGGTTCGGCACCGGCGGTCTGCTGTCGCGGCGGCTCGCCGAGGTGTACACGGCGCTGGCCCGCAGGGAGCGGGTGCCGCGGCCGGAGCACGCCTGGGACACCGAGTCGTTCACCGCCGAGGCCGCCGCCTACCTCTCCTCCCGGCAGTTCACCGACGACACCGGCTTCTGGCGCGACTACCTCAAGGACGCGCCGGCGCCCGCACAGCTCCCGCGCGTCGCCCTGTCCGAGGCGCGGCGGACCGAGCTGGACGAGCCGACGGGCCCCGCCGACCGCTGGGGCCGGCTGAGCGAACCCATCGGCATGGTGAGCCGCACGCTCAGCGTCCCGCACGCCGAGGCGCAGACCTGGACCCGGGCCGCGCAGTCCATGGGCGTATGGATGTCGTCGATGCTGACCGCCGCCGCCGCGGTGTACTTCCGGCACCGCTGCGACCGTCCGGAGTTCCTGCTCTCCCTGGCCGTCGGCAACCGGGTCGGCGTGGCGAGCAGAACGCCGGGCCTCGCGGTGAACGTGGTGCCGGTGCGGGTGAGCGTCCCGCTCGCGGCGACCTTCAGCGAGGTCGCCGACGCGCTCGGCGACCAGACGTACGACATCTTCGACCACCTCGCCTGCCACTACTCGGAGATCCAGCGCGCGAGCGGGACCGCGCTCGGCGACCGCGGCAGCTTCGGCGCCGTGCTCAACGTCGTCGACTTCGTCGAGCAGCTCCACTTCGCCGGCAGCCCGGCCCGCTACCTCGGCGGGACGACCGGCGCCTTCGACGAACTGTCGATCGCCGTCTACCGGGACGGCACCGCCGACAGCGACCTCCACCTGCGGCTCGACGCCCCCGCCACCCTCTACTCCCGCGCCGAACTGCGCTTCATCGGCGAGGAGTTGATCGCGTACATCCGCGCCCTGGTGGCCGCCGGCGCGCGGCCGGTCGGGGCGCTGGACGTGGTCGGCGCGGCCGAGCGGGACCGGCTGCTGTCGACAGCGCCGGACGACACGGCCGGACAACCGCGGCCGACGGAGCCGACGGTGCCGGAACTCTTCGCCCGCCAGGTGCGCAGGGCGCCCGACGCCGTCGCCCTGGCGGACGGGGAGACCACGCTCTCCTACCGGGAACTGGACGAGCGCGCGGGCCGCGTCGCCGGAGCGCTGCGGCGACGCGGCATCGGTCCCGAGGCCGTTCTCGCCGTCGCGCTGCCCCGGTCCGCCGAGCTGGCCGTCGCCCTGCTCGGCATCGCCCGGGCGGGCGCGGCCGCGCTGCCCGTCGACCCGGCGGCGGACCCGGCCGGACAGCTCGGGCCGGCGCTCGCCGGCACGCCCGTACACGCCTTGCTGACCGGCGCCCCGCCCGGCGAGGCGCTCACCGCGGGCCCGGACGTCCCCGTGTTCCGGCTCGGCGAACTCCTCGCGGAGACCGCGTCCGAACTTCCCGACGCCCCGCCGCACCCGGACGCCCTGCTGGCCGTCGCGTACGGCTCCGCTCCGGACGGCGTCGCGACCGGGATCTCGGTGACCCACCGCGCCGTCCTCCGCCTCGCCCTGGACCGCGACTGCCGCCGGGCCGGCGCCGGCCCGGTGCTGTGGCACACCCCGCCCACCTCCGAGGCGCTCGCGTTCGAGCTGTGGGTGCCCCTGCTGAACGGCGGCCGGGTCGTCGTGGCGCCGTCGGGCGAGCTGGACGCCGACCGCCTGCCCGACCTGTGCGCGGCGTACGGCGGCGCCACGGTGTGGCTGCCCGCGCAGCTGTGCGCGGCCGTCGCCGCGCACCGCCCCGAGCGGCTGGCCGGGCTGCGCGAGGTGTGGACCGGCGGCGACCGGGTGCCCGCGGCGGCGCTGCGCCGGATCCGGGAAGCCTGCCCGCAGGTGACGGTCGTCCACGCGTACGGCCCGGCGCAGCCCCCCGGGTTCGCCGCGGCCCACCGCCTCACCGGCGGCGCGGCGGCCGACCCCGGGGACGCCGTCGGCCGCCCGGCCGACGACAGCGCCCTCTACGTCCTCGGACCGGGCCTCGCGCCCGTCCCGGCCGGTGTCACCGGGGAGCTGTACGTGGCCGGACCCGGTCTGGCGCGCGGCTGCACCGGGCGGCCCGCGCAGACCGCGCGGCACTTCGTGCCCTGCCCGTTCGGCCCGCCCGGTGCCCGTATGTACCGCACCGGCGACCGGGCGCGGTGGGAGGCCGACGGGCGGCTCGGATACGTGGGCCGGGCCGGCAGTCAGGTCGACGTCCGCGGGATCCGGGTCGAGCTGACCGGGATCGAGGAGGTGCTGAGCGAGCACCCCGCCGTGGCCCGGGCGGTCGTCGTCGCGGGCCGGGACGACGCCGGGCAGCAGCGGCTCGTCGCCCACGTCGTCCCGGCGGGCGGGGGCACCGTCGCGGAGGAGGAGCTGCGCCGGTTCGCCGCGGCGCGGCTGCCGAAGACCGTGGTCCCCGCCGTCTTCACGATGCCGGAGCGCCTTCCGGTGACGCCGGGCGGCAGGACGGACCTGGCGGCGCTGCCCGACCCGCAGTGCGACGACGCAACCTACCGGGCACCGCGCAACGACACCGAACGCGTCCTGGCCGCGGCCTTCGCCGAGGTGCTGGAGGTGGAGCGGGTCGGCATCGACGAGGACTTCTTCGACCTCGGCGGCAACTCGCTGCGGGCCATCAGACTGGTCGGCCTGGTCCGGGCCGAACTGCGCCAGGAGCTGTCGATCCGCCGGCTGTTCGCGGCGCGCACCGTCGCGGGCCTGTCGGAGATGTGGCAGGACCTCGCCAAGTCCAGCAGGCCGGCCCTGCGCCGCAGGACGAAGGAGGGCGCGGTGCTGTGACCGCCCGGGCCGTCTCCCTCACTGCTGCGGGATGTCGACCCCGGCCGCCCGCAGCTCCCTCTCCAGCAGCTCGTTCAGCCGGGCGGCGGCCGGTGCCTGGTCCTCCCGGTGGTGGTTGATCAGCCCGTAGCGGGTGGCGGCGTCGGGCCTGGCCCGGAACTCGGCGGGCATCGCCCACAGTTCGAGGCCGGTCAGCAGCTTGGCGGCCAGGGCGGAGGCGAGTTCGGCGAGGCGGGGGTCGTCCGGATCCCATGACTCGGCGTCCTGGCAGCGCTTCATCAGCGCCACGTACTGCGGATCGCCGAGCTGGTGCTCGATCTGGAGCAGGAAGCTGTCGAAGACCTCCGGCACCAGGGCACGGGCCAGTATCAGCGCCTCCTGCTGCAAGGCCACGTAATCGGCGCCGAAACCCAGCTCCGCCAGCCGGTCCAGGGCCGCGCAGGCGCGCTCGGGCAGCAGGAGCCGGTCGCCGGAGGCGAGCCGGTGCAGCACCGCGCGCCGGGCGGTCAGCTCCTCGATCCGTTCGGTGAGCCGCCGCTCGACGTCGTCCAGGGCGGCGGCGAACCGCTCCGGGCCGGCGTCGAGCAGCTCCGCGATCTCGGCCAGCGGCACACCGGCACCGGCGAGGGTGCGCACCTGCACCAGCCGCAGCATGGCGGGCGATCCGTAGCGGCGGTAGCCGGAGGTGTCACGTTCCGGTTCGTCGACGAGGCCGAGCCGGTGGTAGTGGCGCACGGTCTTCACCGTGACGCCGGCGAACGCGGCCACCTGACCGATCGTGAGTCCGTACACCATTTGTTCAGCCGGCTCCTGGTTCGTGGGCGGCCGCGGCCTCGCGTACGGCGTCGGCGACCGCCCGGAAGTCCTTGCGCAGCACCTGGGAGTGGTTGCTCGCGACCTTCGCGCTGACCGCGAGGCGCGGGTTGCGGGCGAGCGCGGGGTCGAGGGCGGCCCGCATCCGCTCCATCTCCTCCTGGCCCCCGCCGAGGCTGGCGCCGGTGGCGAGGACGTAGCGCACCGGGCAGGTGAGGCGGTCGAGGACGGGCCCGATGGCCGCGTTGACCTCGTTGGCCTCGATGTTGATGTCGGCGTGCTGGTCGGCGCTCATCCGGGCGGCCATGCCGAAGGGGCGCACCAGCGGCAGCAGCGGCCGCATCCGGCGGAACAGCCGCCGGATCCGCTCCCGGCCCTCCTCGCCGGTCAGCCCGTACGGGATGGCGCCGTCCACGGCCACCACCGCCAGCGCCCGGTCCGGGTTGCGGTCGGCCCAGTGCACCGCGAGCGCGGCCCCGTAGGACCAGCCGACGAGCAGCGGCCGCTCCACGCCGGTCGCCGCGAGGACGGCGTCGATGTCGGTGAGGCACGCCTCGAAGGAGTAGTCCGCGGACCGCCCGGAGCGGCCGCGGGCCCGCTCGTCGAAGGTGATGTGCCGCCAGCCGGCGCCGAGTTCGGCGATCACGGGCCGCCAGGGCCGGTGGTCGGCGTAGGAGCCGTTGAGGTAGACGAGCGGGCGGCCGGGGCCGCGGGTATCGGTGACGGCCAGGGCCGTGTCGTCGACGGGGACCATGCCGGTCCTGGCCACAGGTGCAGAGCTGGTCATGGGCTCAAGCGTCCACCCTGACCTCGGGGCGGGGTCAACCGTCACCGCCGCCCGCGGCCGCGTCGGGCGCCCCGCACACGGACGGGCGGCGTACACCGGCGCGGTGCCGGGGTACGCCGCTCTCGGGTGGGACGCGCGGCGGGGAGTCTCCCTCGCCATGCCGGCTACTTCGGGTCGGCGTCGAACTGTGTCTTGGACCAGCGGTAGCCGAGGAGGGTGAGGCCGGCGCACCACAGGAGGGCGATCCACCAGTTGTTGCCGATCTCGGTGCCCAGGAGCAGGCCGCGCAGGGTCTCGATGGCGGGGGTGAAGGGCTGGTACTCGGCGATCGGCTGGAACCAGCCGGGCATCGAGTGCAGCGGGACGAAGGCGCTGGAGATGAGGGGGAGCAGGATCAGCGGCATCGCGTTGTTGCTGGCGGCCTCGGCGTTCGGGCTGCCGAGGCCCATGCCGACCGCGATCCAGGTCATGGCCAGGGCGAAGAAGGCGAGCAGACCGAGGGCGGCCAGCCACTCCAGGGCACTGGCATCGGTGGAGCGGAAGCCCATGGCGACACCGACGGCGCCGACGAGGATCACGCTCAGGATGGTCTGCAGGACGCTGCCGACGACGTGCCCGAACAGGATGGAGCTGCGGTGGATCGCCATCGTCCGGAAGCGGGCGATGATGCCTTCGCTCATGTCGGTGGAGACCGAGACGGCGGTCCCGATGACGGTGGAGCCGATGGTCATCAGCAGGATGCCCGGCACGATGTACGCGATGTACGCGGAGCGGCCCGCGCCGCCGCTCATGGTGTCGCCGAAGATGTAGACGAACAGCAGGAGCAGCATGACCGGCGTGAGCAGCAGGTTCAGGGTGAGCGAGGGGTAGCGGCGCGCGTGCAGGAGGTTGCGGCGCAGCATCGTGTTCGAGTCGCGCACGGCGAGGGAGAGAGAGCTCATCGGACGGTCTCCTTGGGCTGGGCGGGGACGGCGGCGGCGGGCGCGGGCGCCGCGGCGGGCGCGGGAGCGGTGTCGGTCAGGGCGAAGAACACGTCGTCGAGGTCGGGGGTGTGCACGGTGAGTTCGTCGGCCTCGACGCCGGCCGCGTCCAGCTGGTCGAGGACGGCGCGCAGGTCGCGCTGGCTGCCGTCGCTGGGGATCTGCAGCGACAGCGCCTCGTCGTCGAGGGCGGTCGCCTTGGTGAGCGAGGCCACCGCGTTCTGGTAGGCGGCCGGGTCGGAGAAGCGCAGCCGCACGTGTCCGCCGGGGACGATCCGCTTCAGCTGCTCGGCGCTGCCCTCGGCGGCGATCCGGCCGTCGTGCAGCACCGCGATGCGGTCGGCGAGTTCGTCGGCCTCCTCCAGGTACTGGGTGGTGAGGAAGACGGTGACGCCGTCGGTGACCAACTCGCGGATGATGCCCCACATGGTGTGGCGGCTGCGCGGGTCGAGGCCGGTGGTCGGCTCGTCGAGGAAGATGATCCGCGGGCTGCCGACCAGGGTCATGGCGATGTCGAGGCGGCGCTTCATGCCGCCGGAGTAGGTGGAGGCGGGCTTCGTCGCGGCCTCCACCAGGTCGAAGCGGGCCAGGAGTTCGGCGGTGACCCGCTTGCCCTCGCTCTTGGAGAGGTGGTGCAGGTCGGCCATGAGGAGCATGTTCTCCTCACCGGTGATCAGCCCGTCGACGGCGGAGAACTGGCCCGTCACACCGATCGCCGCGCGGGCGGCCTGCGCCTCGGTCGCCAGGTCGTGGCCGGCCACGCGCAGGGCGCCGGAGCCCGCGTCGGCCGAGATCAGCGTGGAGAGGATCTTGACGGCGGTGGTCTTG
The DNA here is from genome assembly GCF_040611655.1 of Streptomyces sp. NPDC006552. Lineage (NCBI taxonomy): Bacteria > Bacillati > Actinomycetota > Actinomycetes > Kitasatosporales > Streptomycetaceae > Streptomyces > Streptomyces sp. NPDC006552. Next base: position 66,193 of record NZ_JBEXOS010000027.1, on the reverse strand, counting down.
CCCGCGCCGTTCGGGCCGAGCAGGGAGAAGATCGTGCCTTCCGGGACGCTCAGGTCGATGCCGTCCAGCACGACTTTGTCGCCGTAGGACTTGCGCAGCCCGTTCGCCGCGATGGCCAGGTTCGTCATGGGGAGTGCTCCTTCAGAGCTGAGTCGAGAGCTGTGCCGAGAGCTGAGCGTGCGGGGGTTCAGACGCTGCGGGCGGTGATGTCGCCCTGGGCGGCGGTGGCCTTGATGAGCAGGCCGGGGGTGCCGTCGCTGTTCTTCAGGGAGTTGTTGATCCGGCCGTAGGTGGTGCCGGCGTCCAGCGAGGCGGAGACGCCGGGGGCCGCGGCGACGGTGATGTTGCCCATCTGCGTGGTCAGCGTGAGCGTGCCGCCGACCGCCTGGGCGATGTTGAGGTTGCCCTTCATCGTGCTGATCTCGCCCGAGCCGTTCAGCCGGCCGACCGAGATGTCGGCGTCGAGCCCGGTGAGGCGGGCGGTCGCGGCCTCGTCGATCTTGATCAGGCCGTGGCCGCCGTCGAAGGCGACGTCGCCGAGGCGGCCCACGCCGCGCAGTTCGGCGGCGGCGGCCTTCGCCTCGACGCGGGAGTCGGCCGGCAGCTGGACGGTGACCTCGACGGCGCCGGAGGAGCCGAGCAGCCGGTTCTTCGCCGGGGCGGCCTCGATCCGCAGGACACCGTCGGTGTAGCCGACGGTGACCTGCTCGGCGGCCTTCTGGTCGCGGCCCTTGGAGCGGTCGGCGGGCAGGATCTCGACCGTGGTGTCGGACCGGTCGGCGGCGATGAAGCGGATGCTGCCGGCCGGGATGTCGAGGACGACGGAGACGGGGGCGGGGGTGTCGAACTTCTGCATCGTGCACTCCTCGAGCTGCGAAGCGCGCCCCTGCGGCCCGCCGTTTCTGATGAGAGAAACGCTACGTTGCATTCACGATGGCAGCAACAAGTATGTTGCACTGGAAAGTCATCAGTGCAGCTCAGAGGTATAATTTTGTTGCAATGGAGTGGCGCGTAATGCAACGTAACGCCCGTTGCGCGTTGCAATGAAATGCCGGTAAACGCTATGCTGGGGCTTCCGGGGCACCCCCGGGACCGCTCGGAGCACGAAGGAGACCGCGATGCCAGGAGGCAGGCTCACCCAGCAGGAACGTCAGCAGATCGCGCTGGGACTGGCCGACGGTCACGCCTACGCGGAGATCGCCCGGCGCCTCGACCGCCCCACCTCGACGATCACCCGCGAGGTGATGCGCAACGGCGGCCCCACCGGCTACCGCGCCGACCTCGCCCACCGCGCCACCGAGCACCGCGCCCACCGGCGCAGGCAGTCCGCGCCCCGCGGACCGGGGGCCTCCGCACTGCCCTACGGCCGCGACCCCCAGGCGATGCGCGAGTACGAGGAGGTGTTCACCACCGTCATGATGGCCTCGGGCGCGCCCAAGATGATGTCCCGGGTCCTCGCCTGCCTCTACATCACCGACGAGGGCAGCCTCACCGCGGCCGAGCTGGTCGAGCGCCTCCAGGTCAGCCCGGCCTCCGTCTCCAAGGCGATCACGTTCCTGGAGAGCCAGGGCCTGGTCCGCCGCGACCGCGACGAACGCCGCCGCGAGCGGTACGCCGTCGACAACGACGTCATGTACCAGTCGGTGATCGCCAGCGCCGAGTCCACCGCCCAGCTCGCGGCCACCGCACGCGCGGGCGTCACCCCCCTCGGCTACGGCACCCCCGCCGCCGTGCGCCTGGAGAACATGGCCCGCTTCCTCGACTTCGTCTCCGAGAGCATCACCCGCGCCGCCGACCAGGCCCGCGACGTCCTGCACGCCCAGGCGGCGGCGCCCTCGCGGCCCGCCGCCGGCGACAGCGAGTAACCCGGCGAACGGCCCCCGGAACCGCCCCCACGGCCGCCACGCCGAGGGGCGCGGCGACTTCCTCCCGGCAGAGCGCGAGGTCACCCGGGCGGGGCCCGCACCGCGCCGTCCGCAGGCCGTCGCGGGGCCGCGATCCGCTCGCCGTCCGGGGTTAGGGTGCTGGCTTCACGCTCGCGTCCACGACCCTGCGGAGGTGGCCCCCACGGTGCCGGATTCCTTTGTTCACCTGCACAATCACACCGAGTACTCGATGCTCGACGGCGCGCAGAAACTCAAGCCGATGTTCGCGGAGGTGGAGCGGCAGGCCATGCCCGCCGTCGCCATGAGCGACCACGGCAACATGTTCGGCGCGTACGAGTTCCATACGGTGAGCAAGGGCTTCGACGGGGTCAAGCCCATCATCGGGATCGAGGCGTACGTCGCCCCGTCCTCCCGCCGCAACCGCAAGCAGGAGTTCTGGGGCCCCGGCGGCCAGCGCGCCATGTCCGACGACGGCGAGGGCTCCAAGGACGTCTCCGGCGGCGGCCGCTTCACCCACATGACGATGTGGGCGCAGGACGTCCAGGGCCTGAAGAACCTTTTCTCCCTGTCCACCGAGGCCAGTTACACCGGCCAGTTCCCGGCCGGCAAGCCGCGCATGGACATGGAGCTGATCAGCGAGCACGCCGCGGGCATCATCGCCACGACCGGCTGCCCCTCCGGCGCCGTCCAGACCCGGCTGCGCCTCAACCAGTACGCCGAGGCCCGCGAGGTCGCCGCCGCCTACCAGGACATCTTCGGCAAGGACTCCTACTTCCTGGAGCTGATGGACCACGGCCTGTCCATCGAACGGGACGTCCGCGAGGGCCTGTTGCGCCTCGCCAAGGACCTGGACATCCCCCTCCTCGCCACCAACGACGCGCACTACGTCCACCAGGACCAGTCCGACGCGCACGACAACCTGCTGTGCATCGGCGTCGGCAAGAACAAGGCCGACGAGAAGCGCTTCCGCTTCAACGGCAGCGACTACTACCTGAAGACCGCCACCGAGATGCGCGCGCTCTTCGCCGAACTCCCCGAGGCCTGCGACAACACGCTGCTCATCGCCGAGCGGATCGGCTCGTACGACAGCGTCTTCGAGAACGTCGACGAGATGCCCCAGTACCCGGACGTGCCGGAGGGCGAGACGCAGGAGTCCTGGCTGCGCAAGGAGTGCCTCCAGGGCCTCGAGATGCGTTACGGCACCCCGCTGCCGGCCGAGGTCACCGAGCGGTTCGAGACCGAGATGACGGTCATCGGGCCGATGGGCTTCTCCTCGTACTTCCTCGTCGTCGCCGACATCTGCCGGTACGCCCGCGACAACGGCATCCCGGTCGGCCCGGGCCGCGGCTCGGCCACCGGCTCGATCGTGGCGTACGCGACCCGCATCACCGAGCTGTGCCCCCTCGAACACGGGCTGCTCTTCGAGCGGTTCCTCAACCCCGAGCGCATCAACCCCCCGGACGTCGACCTCGACTTCGACGACCGCCGGCGCGACGCCATGGTCCGCTACGTCACCGAGAAGTACGGCGACGAGTACACCGCGATGGTCAACACGTTCGGCAAGATCAAGGCCAAGAACGCGATCAAGGACTCCTCGCGCATCCTCGGCTACCCCTTCCAGCACGGGGAGCGCATCACCAAGGCGCTGCCGCCGGACATCATGGGCAAGTCCATCCCGCTGGACGGCATCTTCGACTCCGCCCACCCGCGCTACGGCGAGGCCGGCGAGATCCGCCAGATGTACGAGAACGAGCCGGACGTCCGCAAGGTCATCGACACCGCCAAGGGCGTCGAGGGCCTGACCCGCGGCACCGGCGTGCACGCCGCCGCGGTGATCCTCTCCAAGACGAGGCTGACCGAGCGCATCCCGCTGCACATGCGCGCCAAGGACGGCGTCAAGATCACCGGCTTCGACTACCCCAGTTGCGAGAACATGGGGCTGGTCAAGATGGACTTCCTCGGCCTGCGCAACCTGGGCGTCATCGACCACGCGCTGAAGAACATCCGCGAGAACCGGGGCGTGCGGCTCGCCACCGTCGACCCGGGCGACGGCGACGACGGCATCACCGTCATCCCGCTCGACGACAAGAAGACCTTCGAACTCCTCGGCCGGGGCGACACGTTCGGCGTCTTCCAGCTCGACGGCGGCGGCATGCGCGCCCTGCTCAAGCTGATGGAGCCCTCCCGCTTCGAGGACATCGCGGCCGCCCTCGCCCTGTACCGGCCCGGCCCCATGGCCGCCAACGCGCACACCAACTACGCGCTGCGCCAGAACGGCAAGCAGCACCCGGACCCGATCCACCCGGAGCTGAAGGAGGTCCTCGACCCCATCCTCGGCTCCACCCACCACCTGCTCATCTTCCAGGAGCAGATCATGGCCATCGCCCGGACGCTCGCCGGATACACGCTCGGCGGCGCCGACATGCTGCGCCGCGCGATGGGCAAGAAGAAGCCCGAGGTGCTGGCCGCCGAGTGGCAGAAGTTCCACGACGGCATGGAGACCAACGGCTACTCCGAGGAGGCCATCAAGGCCATCTGGGACGTCATGCTCCCTTTCTCCGGCTACGCCTTCAACAAGTCCCACACCGCCGGCTACGGGCTCGTCTCGTACTGGACGGCCTACCTCAAGGCCAACTACCCGGCCGAGTACATGGCGGCCCTGCTCACCTCCGTCGGCGACGACAAGGACAAGGCCGGCATCTACCTCGCCGACGCCCGCAAGCTCGGCGTGACCGTCCTCGCGCCGGACGTGAACGAGTCCCTCGCGGAGTTCGCGGCCGTCGGCGACGACGTCCGCTTCGGCCTGCTGTCGGTGCGCAACGTCGGCGACAACGTCATCGAGTCGATCATCGAGGCCCGTAAGTCGGCCGGGAAGTACACCTCCTTCGGCGACTTCCTCGACAAGGTGGACCTGCCCGCCCTGAACAAGCGGGCCGTGGAGTCGCTCATCAAGTCCGGTGCCTTCGACTCCCTCGGGCACACCCGCAAGGGCCTGTCCGCCGCGCACGAGAGCGCCATCGACGCCGTCGTGCCGCTGAAGAAGGCGGCGGCGTACGGCCAGGACGACCTCTTCGCCGGCCTGGGAGGCGAGGCGGGCGACGGCGACGCGGGCTTCACCCTGGACGTGCCGATCAGCGAGGACGAGTGGCCGCGCAAGCAACTCCTCGCCACCGAGCGGGAGATGCTCGGCATGTACGTCTCCGCCCACCCGCTGGACGGCACCGAGCACATCCTCTCCAACCACCGCGACACCACCATCGTGGACCTGCTGGCCTCCGGCCGCACCGAGGGCATGGTCCGCCTCTCCGGCCTGATCACCAGCGTCCAGCCCAAGATGACCAAACAGGGCAACGCGTGGGCCATCGTCAACCTCGCCGACCGCGACGGCACCACCGAGGTCCTCTTCTTCCCCGCCACCTACCCGCTGGTCGCCGCCGCCCTCGTGGAGGACAGCGTCATCACCGTCCAGGGCCGGATCAACGACCGCGACGGCGCCATCAGCATCTTCGGCCAGGAGCTCCAGGTCCTCGACGTCAGCTCCGCCGAACGCGACGGCGCCGCCCCGGTCCGCCTCCAGCTCCCCTACCACCGGATCACGGAGCAGTTCATCGGCGAACTCAAGCGGATCATGGGCGCCCACCCCGGCCAGAACCCGGTCCGCGTCGCCGTGCGCGGCCCGCGCAAGACGACCGTCTACGAGCTGCCCTCCCTGGTGAACGCCACCACCATCGCCTCCGACATCAAGGGGTCCTTCGGACCGGACGCGTGGCAGGGGGTGGCGTGACCCCGGCCGTGGCCTGGCCCGGACCCTAGCCCCGGCCCTCTCCTCCACCTCCGGGACAGAAAGGGACGAAAGTCCCGATACCTGCCCACCGGTGTCCGGGCAGACCCTCTGGCAGACAGGCTCCGCGCCCCCGGAGCCGGACGGACGGGTGAAGGAGAAGAAGACCATGACCGTGCTGCTGCCCACGGCCGCCGGACCGCGCCGGGCCCCGGCCCGCCCTGCCGAGCCCGTCGGCCGGGCGATACAGGGCGGCGCGCCGGCGCCCGGCCGCCCGGTGGCTCCCGTCCCGGCCGCGCTCGGCGACGCGGCCTGAGGGGCGGGAGCAGACGCGATGCCCACCGCACACGCCCACGACGACGCGCCCGACACCACCGAGGCGTTCCAGCGCCTGGCCGCGAGCCCGCCGGGCCCCGCACGCGACACGCTCTGCGAGGAACTGGTCACCGCCTGGCTGCCGATGGCGTACCGCCTGGCGGCCCGCTACCGCAACAAGGGCGAGGACCTGGAGGACCTCAAGCAGGTCGCGGCCGTCGGTCTGCTGAAGGCCGTACGCCGCTACCGCCCCGACCGCGGCCCCTTCGCGCCGTACGCCGTGCCCACCATCACCGGCGAGATCAGACGCCACTTCCGCGACCACGCCTGGGACGTCCGGGTGCCGCGCCGGGTGCAGAACCTGCGCAACAAGGTCCGCCTCGCGCGCCGCGAACTGCTCGACCGGCCCGGCCGCCAGGGCGAGCCCACCGTCGCCGAGGTCAGCGCCCACACCGGCCTGACCACCGAGGAGGTACTGGACGGGCTGGAGGCGATGGACAGCTACCACGCGCTGTCCCTGGACGCGCCGACGGACCCGGCGGGCGAACCGTTCAGCCTCGCCGACACCCTCGGCGCGACCGACCCGCGCTTCGACCTCGTCGCCCGCCGCGAGGCCGCCAAGGACGGCCTCGGCAAACTCTCCGCACGCGACCGCCACATCCTCTACCTGCGCTTCTTCGAGGACATGACCCAGTCCCGGATAGCGGAACGCGTCGGCCTCTCCCAGATGCACGTCTCCCGCCTCATCACCCGCAGCTGCGCCCAGGTCCGCGCCTGCGCCGACCGTTCCCCAGGCCGCGCGGCGGCCTGACCGGCACCACCCCGGGCCCGGGCTCAGGCCGCCGCCACCACAGGCCCGGGCGCCACGGTGCGCCGCACAGCGGGACGCGTGCTCCGGGCCCGGCGGCGGCCGGCGAACACGTAGAGCCGCAGGACGAGGAAGCGGCCCGCACCGGCGAGACCGGAGGCGCCGAGGTAGACGAGCTGCTCGGTCACCGCGCCGGGGGAGGACCGCAGCAGGTGCAGGACGCACACGGCGGCGCTGGTCATCAGGTAGGCGGCGCTCGCCGACCCGGCGGACCGCCAGTGCTCCCGCCACCCGGCGCCGCGGCCCCTGCCGAAGGTGAAACGGGCGTGGAGTTCGGTGCACAGCAGGGTGGAGACGAGCGTGACGAGCGCGTTCGCGACCGCCCAGGGCACGGCCGTGGCCGCCACCGGCACGGCGAGGCCGGACAGGACGCCGACACCGCCACCGAGGACCACGAACCGGAGGAACGAGGCGAGCGGACCGGGCCCCTGGGGCGCCGCCGTGGCGGCGGTCTGTGCGAGCGGCGACTTCATGGCGGCGTCCTTCCGGGCGATCGGCTGTCGGGAAGCGGTCATCGGGAAGCGGGTCTCGGATATCGGGAAGCGGATCGTCGGGAAGGGCGGCGGCCGGGGGCCTCGGGCCTCAGAGGCTGCGCGCGGTGATGTCGCCGTAGGCCGTGCTGGCGTGGATGGTCAGAGCGGGGACGCCGTCGGCGTTGCGCAGCGCGTTGTGGACCCGGCCGTACGAGGTACCGGCGTCCAGCGCGGCGGAGACCCCGGGGGCGGCGCCGACGGAGATCGCGCCGGACTCGGTGCGCAGGGTGACGGTGCCGCTCACGGCCTCGGTGAGGGTGATGTCGCCCTTGTGGGTGCTGATCTCGGCCGGTCCGGCCAGCCGCCGGACCGATACGTCGCCCGCCATGACGGTCAGCCGCGCGCCGTCCACCTCGTCGAGCTCGACCGTGGCCTGCGCCCCCTCGAAGCTGACGGAGCCCAGCCGTCCCGAACTCCGCAGTTCGCCGGCGGCCGTCCTCGCCTCGACGCGGGAGCCGGCGGGCAGCCGCACCGTGACCGTGACGGCCCCGGAGTGCCCGCCCAGCCGGCTCTTGGCCTCCGGGGCCCCGATGCGCAGGACCCCGTCGCCGTACCCGACCACGACCTCCGCGGCGGCCTTCACGTCGCGGCTCTTCGAGGCGTCCGCGGGCAGGACCTCGACGCTGGTCTCGGCCCGGTCGGCGGCGACGAACTGGATGCGACCCGCGGGGATGTCGAGAACGGTGCGGACCGGGGCGGGGGTGGAGAACTTCTGCATGGGGTGCTCCTCGGGGTGCTTGTTGCCGCCGTTTGTTTCTGACAACGGAAACGCTACGTTGCGTTCGCCATGTAGGCAACAGACTTATTGCATCCAGTTGGCAGATGTGCAGGTCAAGCACGCTAAATCATTGCAATGGCTCTACTTATAACGCAACGGACGTGGCTGCCAGGCGTTGCAATGAGATGGTTTCCCGGGAGGCGAGGGCTCAGGCGGGCCGGGGCGCGGGAACCCGTAGACTCTTTCCGAAACCCAGTCCCTTCGGTCCCTGGCCGAAAGAAGCCGCAAGAAGCCGAGGAGAGGGACCCGCGTGCTGCGCTCCGGTGAGTCCCCCGCGCCCGGCACCGCGGGACTCCTGCCGTGTTCGCTCTCCGACCGCGGCAACGCCCGGCTCTTCGTGCGGCTCCACCGCGACCGGTTCCGGCACGTGGAGGGTCTCGGCTGGTTCGCCTGGGACGGCTACCGCTGGAAGCGCACCGGCGCCGAGAAGGCGGCCCTGTGGGCGGCCGGTGAGATGGCGGAGCAGCTCGCCGACACCGACCCCAGCGGCCGCTTCCCCGAGCGCGAACTGCGCCTGCACAAGCGGCGCACCCTCTCCACCACCGGGATGAAGGCGCTGCTCACCCAGGCCAAGGCCGCGCCGGACCTCTCCGTCGACCCCGACACGCTCGACGGCGACCCGTACGCGCTGTGCACCCCCGGCGGCGTCGTCGACCTGCACACCGGCGCGCTGCGCCCGGCGAACCCCGCCCGCGACGTCCACTCCCGGGCCACCAGCGTCGCCCCGCGGCCGATGAGGACACCGCGCTGGCACCGGTTCCTCGCCGACACCTTCGGGGAGGACGCCGACGGCCGGGAGATGACCGACTTCCTGCACCTGCTGCTCGGCTACTCGATCACCGGCGACGTGGGCGCACAGGTCCTGCCCTTCCTGCACGGCGAGGGCAAGAACGGCAAGTCCGTCCTCCTCGACACGATGATCCAGGTCCTCGGCGACTACGCGGACGCCGCCCCGCCCGGCTTCCTCATGGACCGCGGCGCCGCCTGCGAACACTCCACCGAGCTGACCGAACTCCACGGGCGCCGCCTGGTCGTGTGCAGCGAGCTGAAGCCGAACGACAGGTTCGACGAGGCCCGGGTGCGCCTGCTCACCGGCGGCGACAAGATCAAGGCGCGCCGGATGCGCCAGGACTACTTCAGCTTCACCCCCACCCACCACCTGTGGCTGCTGGGCAACCACCGCCCCGAGGTGTCCACCGGCGGCTTCGCGTTCTGGCGCCGGATCCGCCTGCTGCCGTTCGAGCGCGTGGTCCCCGACGAGCGGAAGATCGACAACCTCGCCTTCGAGCTGGTCCGCGACGAGGGCCCCGGCATCCTGCACTGGCTCATCGAGGGCGCACGCCGCTATCTGCGGACCCGGGACCCGCTGGAGGGCCCCGGCCGCGTCCGGCTCGCCACGACGGCGTACGCGACCACCGAGGACCACATCGGCCGCTTCCTCACCGAGTGCTGCACCCGCACCCGCGGCGCGGGCGCCACCGCCCGGCGCGTCGAGCAGGGCCTGCTGTACACGCGGTACAGCTCCTGGTGCCAGGCCGGCGAGGGCATCCGCCCCGCCACCGCCCGCGTCTTCGCCACCCGCGTCCGCCAGGAACTCGGCCTGGCCTCGCCGAACGACATGATCAAGTCCAACGGCCGCAAGTACTACCCCCATCTCGCCCTCACCGTGGCCGGATGACCCCTTCAGGGGGCGGGCACCGGGCGCCCGCCCCCCAGGCGCGGGCCGTCCTACCATGGGGCGCGGAGTGCGCCGCCGCAGCCGTCCACGGGGTCCGTGCCGTCGACGCGGCAGCGCGACCGAGCAGCCACGCCGGACCGCCCGTGCCGGCCGACGAAGGAGGGCCGCGGCCATGAGTTCGCTGCTGACCGAAGGCGACCTCGGCCACGAAGACAGCGTGGTGTGGCTGGAGGACCCCGCGGGGCTCGACTACGTACGCCAGACCCTCGACAAGACGAAGCGGCGCGCCACCAAGCCGCCCTACCTCCGCGACGGCCGCATGATCGGCTACGTCCGCCTCGACGACACCGCCGAACCGGACCCCGACAGCGGCCTGTACAAGCGGCGCGTCTTCTTCCTGCTCCCGCACGACCGCGACAGCCTGCCGCACGGCCTCTACCAGGAGGGCGCCCCCGGCGAGGCGGTCGACCCGCGGACCGTCGGACCCGGGAGGCCCGGCACCAAGACGGACCGTTCCCAGCGCGGACCCGGCACGACCCCCACCGCCTGACCGCTGCCCGGTGGCCGGGGAGCGAGCGCAACTGACGCCCCGCGCTGGGCCGTTGAGCCGGTCAGCGCTTCGACGCCAGGTCCAGGGTCCACCAGGGGCCGCCGGAACCGCCCGCCCTGCCGACCCCCGCGTGGGTGAACCGGCAGGTGAGGATGAGCTCGCGGTGCGAGGGGCTGTCCATCCAGAGCCGAACGACGGAGCCCGCCGACCCGACACCGTCGGCGATGGCCTCGCCCGCGTAGGCCGCCCGGAAACCCGCGGAGCGCATCCGCTGCATCGGCCTGCTCCCGTCCGTACCGGCGTGCTCCAGACGGCCGTTGTCCGCCATGTCCGCGCTGTGCCGCTGCGCGGCCCGGTTGAGGGAGGACCTCACGTGGACCGGCCGGCATCCCGCTGCAACACGCCGGGCGTTGACCGCGGCGACCACGTCGGCCGCGGTACCACGGGCCGGGGCCGCCTGCGCCCCCGGCAGAGCGGTCGCGGATATCGCGCACGCCGCGAAGAACGCCGCGAAGGACTTGGTCCGGAGCGATGAGAGCACGGTCGTCCCACTTTCTCTGTTACTCCACGCGACAGGGTGACAGCTCCCGCCCCCACTCAAGCGCGGTGGCGAATGGGGTGAGCACTACCCTCGTCCCTTTCCTTTCAGTTACTTCAGCCTGGTGGATTTTCCTGCCGGCGCAACTCACGGCGGACCCGCGGAGAACCGAGCGGACCTCCGGGCGTGCGCACCTCGGTCAGTCCAGGCCCTCGACGATACGGAAGTCGCGCTCGACGCCGTCGGAGAGCGCGGCCAGCGCTTCCTGGTAGGCCGCACTCTCGTAAGCGGCCACGGCCTGCTCGAAGTTGTCGAACTCGACCAGGACGGTGCGCTCGGCGACGCCGGCCTCGTGCACCACGATCCGACCGCCACGGGCGAGGAGCCGGCCGCCCCCGGCCCGGACGGCCGAAGGGGCAAGCTTGTTGTAGGCGGCCAGCTTCTCGGGGTCGGAAATGGCGCGGTAGACGCTGACCCAGTAACCCTTGGACATAAAACCTCCGGTGTGCGGATAACTGCATTTGACTTATGGGTTGGTCGGCCGGGTGCGGAACGCACGTCACGGTGCGGGCAACTGGCGACCCCACGGTTCCTCTTCGAGCAGGAGCCCGTTGGCCAGACAGCTGATGGTCCGGTACCAGCCGACCAGGACGAGCAGTTCGAGCAGTTGGGCCTCTTCGTAGTACGTGCGCAGGGCGTCCCAGGCGGACTGGGTGAGGTGGGCCGTGTCATTCAGTTCGTCGACGGCGTGGAGCAGTGCGATGTGGCGCGGCGACCACGGAGCACTGACCGCCGCGTCGGGCCGGGTGGTCGCCCGGAGTTGTTCCGGGCCGAGTCCGGCCTGTGGCGCCAGGGTCGCGGCATGGACGCCACTCCTGCTTCGATTTCCGAATCACTATGATGCTTCGAGAACCGAAGCGCAAGGAGGGCCCATGGAAGCCAGAGCGCCCCGTCCGGGTGTGCCGGTGCGGGGATCCGCCTCGGGACGCCCGGTGATGGCCGCGTTCGATCTGCTCGGACGGCGCTGGACGATGCGGATCCTGTGGGAACTGAGCCAAGCCCCGGCCGGCTTCCGTGAGTTGCAACGCCGGTGCGAGCGCATGTCCTCCAGCGTGCTCAGCACCCGGATCGAGGAACTGTCCGGCGCCCGCCTGCTCGCCCTGGACGGCGACGCCTACCGTCTCACCGGGCTCGGCCAGGAGCTCGTCGAGGCGCTGAGCCCGCTGACCGCCTGGAGCCGGCGGTGGGCAGAGGAAACGGGGTCCGCGACGCCAGGCGGCTGACACCGCACGCCGGAGTCGATCCTTGTTGCTACCGCGGGCGGCCCGGCCCGGGTCACGCCCCCGGCTCCTCCGTCACGGGCAGGCATTCGGCGAGCAGGCCGAGGACATCGCGCCAGGCCCGCCGCGCGTGCCGCGGGTGGTAGCCGACGCCGGGGCGCACGGTGTGGCCGACCGTCGGGTGGTGGAAGGCGTGCAGGGCGCCGCCGTAGACCGTGAGGCGCCAGTCGACGCCCGCGGCCTGCATCTCGGCGGTGAACGCGTCCCGTTGCGCGGCCGCCATGATCGGGTCCTGTGACCCGACCCCGGCCCACACGGGGCAGCGGATCCGCGCCGCCTCGCCCGGTCGGCCGGTGATCAGTGCGTTGACCGTCCCGATCGCGCGCAGGCCGACCCCGTCGCGCCCGAGTTCCAGCCCGACGGCGCCGCCGGTGCCGTAGCCGACGGCGGCGATCCGGTCGGGGTCGCTCCGCGGTTCGGCGCGCACCACGTCGAGCGCCGCGTGGCCGATGGCCCGCATCCGGTCGGGATCGGCGAGCAGGGGCAGACAGCGGGCCAGCATCTCCTCGGGGTCGTCCAGATAGCGCCCGCCGTGCAGATCGAAGGCCAGCGCCACATATCCCAGCTCGGCAAGGGCGTCGGCCCGGCCGCGCTCGACGTCGCTGAGCCCGGTGCCCTCCGGCCCGAGCAGCACCGCGGGCCGGCGCCCGGCCCCGGCCGGGAGCGCGAGGTGCCCGACCATCGTCAAACCGTCGGCGGGGTACTCGACCGTACGCGTCGTGATCATCGTCATGGGACCGGACTGTAGTGAGCGCCGGGCCTGGCCCGGCGGTTGTTCTGCCGGGGGCAGAGCAGCGCGGTGCGGGCGGCCGGGGCGCTCTCCGCGCCCAGGGGTCGGCACATCCTCGGCCCCGGGGGGCCTGCGGTGCGCCGACGGGGTGTACGCGTCCGGGGGCGTCCGCGGGCCCGTCGGGGTGGAAAGGGATGGCGTGGCGGGGGCCGCTGGGGGCGGGCCGGGGCATACATGGCGGGTGATCGGTCGGCCGCGGCCGCGTCCTGGCGTGCTTTCCCTGGCTGGGGCCGGGGCAGGCGGAGCAGGGACTGTGTCGATGCGTAGGGGACAGGGGCGGTCGCAACCGCCCCCTGAAAGGCAGTCGGGCAGCAGACGCGCGACGGGCCGCCGGGAGCCGGGGAGCGGCGGGCCGGGGCGGGAGGGCACAGCGTGTCCTACTGCTAAAGAGGGCGCCGCCGCCATGTCCGGCCTGACCTGCGCAGACGGTGGTGACCACCACGATCGCCCGATCTGGCACCCAGTTCTCAGCAACTCCCACCACGTCCACAGGAACTGGGCACTCGGTTCTCAGGATCGCGGTACCCATGTCCCAGGAACTGGGAGCACTGCCACAGGAACTGAGTAGATTGACGTCACGTTCATGAGGACGAGGCCGTCCGAGGGGGGCCCGAGGCGGCAGAACAGGCGGCAGGAAGGGCGGGGCGGGGGCCCGCGTGCTCATCGACGCGGAGTCGAGCGACACGCCCCCAGGCGCACTTGATGGACTCAGTGCTCATGTACGTTAAGTACATCTGGTCGGCCTCAGGGCCGGTACTCATGCACGCCGAGGCAACGCCCAGCCATGGAGGGCCTGTTGGGAGCAGCACGCAGACTGGTCGACGCCGACACCGGCGAGGCCGTGCCTTATGCGCCCTACGCTTTCACCGGCGGTCACACCCAGGTCGACAAGGCCCGGGTGGAGGCGATCACCGAGAGCAAGGACTTCACGCCGAGCCAGAAGTTCCTGGTGCTGTGGTGGATCGGTGTCTCGCCCGAAGGCATGGCCCCGCTCCGGGCGACGGGCGCGGACATCGCCAAGCGGGTAGGGATGACCGCGGACGCGGTCGGCAAGATCAACCGGAAGCTGCTCAAGCGGCGGATCCTGATCGAGCGCGGACGGATCGGCAACTACAGGCTGTACCGGATCAGCCCGTACATTGCCTTTCACGGGACCGGGATCGAGCAGCGGGAGGCGATCAAGTCGTGCAACCCGCCGGAGATCCCCGGATTCCAGAACATGACCCCTGCGCGGTGGGAGGCCCAGTGAACAACGACGAGAAGCAGAAGCTCCTTGACGTCCTCCATCGCACCTCGGGCATGACGGCGAACCAGCGCCTGGTCGTCATGCTCTACGCGATGCACCCCACCGACCGCGCCGGGGCGGTGATCGAGACGGGCGCCAACCTCGCCAAGCTCGTCGGCATGTCCCCGACGGTCTTCTCGCGCACCCGCCGCCAGGTCGTCGAGGCCGGCTGGCTGGAGGAGTCCGAGCGCCTCGCCCACATCAGCTACTACCGGCTCAGCCAGAAGAGCACCGGTGCGCACGTGGTCGTACCGCTGCGCCGGGCCACCTGAGGGCGGGCGCAGCGGGACGGTTCCGCCGGGCGCTGCTCATGTACGTGAGGTCGATGAGTACAGCTCCGCGGAGCCGCTCTCATCGACCTCACGTACATGAGCAGCACTGTTCTGTCCGGGCCCGCCCCTCCCACCAGGAGGAACCGTGATCGTCGTCGGTGTCGTCACCCACCGGACCACGGCCGCCGTCGGTGCGGGTGGTCAGGAGACCGGCGGAGCCAGGTAGTCGCCGTGCTCCAGGTCTTCGAGCAGGGTCGGGTGGACCGGTGACCAGCCGAGCAGTTCTTGGGTACGGGAGCTGGAGACGGGCCCGTCGAAGCCGTAGACGGTGGCCATGAACGGGCTCGGGAAGTGCGTGGACGCCTGCTCGGGGGTGAGGGAGAGCGCGGGCAGGCCCAGGCCCCGGGCGATGGTCCGCGCGATGCTCCGCAGGGGGACGCCGCTCTCGGCCACTCCGTGCAGCACGCTGCCGGCCGGAGCCTCCTCCAGCGCCAGACGGAACAGCACCGCCGCGTCGAGCCGGTGCACCGCGGGCCACCGGTTGCCGCCGTCGCCGACATAGGCCGAGACGCCGGTCCTCCGTGCGGTGGCGACGAGCATGCCGATGAAGCCGTGGTCGCCGGGGCCGTGGACGGTGGGGGCGAGCCGGACCACGCTCGCGCGCACTCCCCGGGCGGTGAGGTCCAGACAGGCCCGCTCGCCCGCGACGCGGAAGGCGGCGAACCCCGACAGGTCGGGCTCGTCCTCCTCGGTCGTCTCCCGGCCGGCGGGCATGACCAGCGTGCCCGAGGTGACGACCAGCGGCCGACCCGAGCCGGCCAGCGGTGCGCCGAGCGTCTCGATGGCCGTCCGGTCGCGCCGCATCATGTCGTCGAGGTCGGAGAAGTCGCCGCCGTAGGCCATGTGCAGGACGCCCTCCGCGGCCTCGGCGCCACGGCGCAGGCTGTCCAGGTCGTCCAGGGAACCGCGGTGCGGTACGGCGCCCAGCGCCTCCAGCCGGGCGGCCGCGGCGTCCGAGCGCGCCAGAGCGGTGACGGTGTGGCCGGCCGCGATGAGCTCCGCGACGACGGCGGGACCGGTCAGGCCGGAGCCACCGGTGACGAATACGCGCATGAAAGTTCTCCCCACCGCGGCCGACGGATCGTCGTCGGAGCCGCCCGTGTGCCAGTGACTGACGCAACTTAGCGCCAGTCACTGACCTTACGGTAGTGCCAGTGACTGACGTCAAGTAGCGCCGGTCACTGACATGTGCGGTATCGTCGCGGGGTGCCACGGAGCGGAGCGGAAGCGCGGCGCCGCCTTCAGCAGGCGGCCCTGGAGCTGTATCGGGAACGAGGGTTCGACCGGACCACCACGGCCGAGATCGCCGCCCGGGCCGGCGTCAACGAACGCACCTTCTTCCGGCACTTCCCGGACAAGCGCGAGGTGCTCTTCGACGGCGAGGGCGACCTGCGTGCCGCGCTGATGCGGGAGGTCGCCGAAGCGCCCCCCGGGCTCCAGCCGTTCGAGGTACTGCTGCACGCCTTCCAGAAGGCCGGACGCATCCTCGAGGACAACCGGCCGTTCTCCGAACCCCGGCTCGACGTCATCGCCAGGACACCCGCACTGCGCGAACGCGACCTGGCCAAGGCCGCGTCGCTCACGGACGCGGTGGCGCAGGCGCTGCGCGGGCGCGGCGTCGCCGACCGACTCGCCGCCCTGGCCGCCCAGACCGGCTGGGCCGCCTTCCACCACGCTGCCCGGGCCTGGATCGACGACCCGGCGCAGAGCCTGGACGCCCATCTCCGCTCCGCCTTCGAGGACCTGCGCGCACTCGCCGCGACCGCCCCACCGGTACGGGGACGACCCGCGCGCTGACGCCCCCGGTGCGTGCGGCTTCGGGGGGCGCGGTTGGGGGAGTAGCACCCCCATCGGGCGTTCCCGCGTGGACACCAGCGGCCGGCGCGCCGCGTGCGAGGCGATCACACCCCGACCGGGCCCCGGGGCGCACGTGAGGGCGGAAAGGGAGGTGCCCGGGCCGGTCTGCGACAATCGGGGGCATGAACGCCGCATCCACCGCCGCCCTGGAACCCATCCTGTCGATCCAGGCCCGGGACGAGTACCGCGCCCTCAACGACGAGCAGGCCAGCATCGTCGACCGCGCCATCGGGATGCTCGCGCGCAACCCGGAAGCCCGGGGCACGGTGGACGAGGGCCAGGGAGCGCGCCGCGCCTTCGTCTCCCAGGACCTGCAGATCCGCTACGGCACGCACGAGAACTTCCTCGTCATCGCCGAGATCATCGTCACCGGCGGCGGCTTCCTCCTCGGCGGCGGCTCCTGACCACGCCCCTGGCCACTCCCGCGGTACGCCCGGCCGACGCATCGGATTCCGGCCGCGACGCCCGTCGGGTCCTACAGACCGTCACACCCGCACACACTGCCTGACGGCTCCGCCCCCACGCCGCCGGGCCCCCGGTCGGCACACTGCCGCTCCGCGCCGACATGCCCGGCCAGTTGCCGACGTAGCCAGAGACGCCGCCGTGGCCCCGGCCCAGCACGGCGCCGCGGACCCGGCCGAGCGCGTCCGCCACCACCCGTCGGCGCCTGATCCCCTCGCTGACCGCGGTGGCGATCTCCTGCGGTCCCGCGTCGGTCGACCGCATCGGCGATGTATGCGCGTGCCGCCAGCGGCCCCACTCCTGTGACAGAACGAAGACGTGGCGGGGGACCGCCTGTGACTCGGTGCGGGGTACAAATATTTCCGACCGCAAGCACCACGCTCTTTCTGGGGGAACACCGTGAAGTACACCCGCACCGCCGCTCTCGCCGCCCTCGGCGTCGCCGCCACCCTGTCGCTCACGGCCTGCGGCGGCGACGGCTCGGGGAAGGACACGTCCGCGAAGGGCTCCTCCTCGGCCACCTCCCCTTCCTCCCCTTCCACCTCATCCAACTCGTCCTCGTCCTCGTCCTCGGACAGCGGCGCGAAGGCGCAAGGGGGAACGGGCTCCGGCGACACCCAGGCCGGCAAGGACACCAAGGCGGGCAGCGGCGCGGCGAACGGCGCGACGCAGACCGGCAGCAAGAGCACGTTCTGCAAGACGGCGAACCTGGCCATCGACGCCGTGGACGCCGCGCCCGACGCGACCGAGGGCCGGATCAACATCACCATGGTCAACCGCGGTTCGACGACCTGCTCGGCGACCGGCTTCGCGGGCGTCGACATCAAGGACGCCGACCACACCTCCAGCCCGATCGAACGCGGCCCGGCCCAGCCCCGCGTCACCACCCTGAAGCCCGGCGAGGCCGCGATCTTCAACCTCGCCTACACCATCGACCCCTCCGGCAACAGCCTCGCCTCCCCGACCCACATCCTGGTGACGCCCCCGAACGAGACCCACACGGTCACCCTCAAGTGGCCGGCGGGCGCCGGAGCGATCAAGGGCGACTACACCGACGTGCAGGTCTACCCCACGCACACGACGAAGTAGCGGCGCACGTTCCGGGTCAGTAAATAACATGACCCTGCGGGGGGTACGGGACCCCCTCCCGCGCCGGGTGTTTTACTGATGCGCGCGGTCTGCTCCGCAGACTCGACGCGCCGCCGCTACGCGGCGGACAGCCCTACCGCGCTCCGCGCGCCCCACCCGGCGGCTCCGCCGCCCCGGAACGCTCCGCGTTCCGCCCGAGGAACCGGGTGCCACAGCCCGGACGGGGAGGGAACGGCGGAGAAGGGGGGAGCGGGGAGTGAACGAGAACGGGAACGGGAACGAAAGCAGAGGCCGGGGTCGCTACGCCGCCCTGTCCGTACGGGACTTGGCCGCAGCCGTGGAGCACGTGGCGCCACGGGACTCAGGACGCTGGGAGGCCCGGGAACCCGCGCCGGGAGCGCTCGGCGTCCCCGCCAGAGTCTCGCGCGGCCGCGCCCGTCAACTGTGGATGGTCGTGGGCATGTGGGACCGGGCGCTCCAGCGCGACGGGTTCCCGGCGGCGGCGCGACGCTCGGCCGCGGGACTGTTCACCGAGCCCGTGCTCGCCCGCTTCTGGGAGCTCGCGCGCGCCGGGGAGCTGCGCGCTCTGGCACCCGAGAGGGGCCGCGCCCCGCAGCCGCCGCCGGCCACGCTGCGCATCGTCCGGGACTGCCTGCGGATCCTGGCCGCTCTGGTGCGTCCCGGCGACCGGGCCGTGCGGCTGCCGTCCGTTGCGCAGCCCGAACTCAAGGCGCCGGTGCGGGCGCGGTCGCTGGCGGCGGTGTACCGGGGCCTCGCGGACCTGGCCGGGCAGGGGCCGCTGGAGGGCGGCGGCACCACCTTGTCGTACGAGGACCGGACCCGGCTGCTCGCCATGGTGGCGATCGTGCTGGCCGCCGCCCCGCGCTCCGGCGAACTCGCGGCGCTGCGCCTGTCCGACCTGGCCCCCGAGGAGCGGGCGGTGGCGGTGCGCCGCAGACAGCAGAAGGCCCCGCCGAACAGGGCGGCGGAGATCGCCGGGCTGGCGCAGGTCCACCCCTCGGCGGTGCGGGCCGTGCTGTGGGGGCGCCCCGACCGGCTGTCCGGCCACGCGCGGGAGCGGGTCGCCGCCGCCCGGACGGTGCTGCCGCCCGCGCCGGACATCGAGTGGTACCGGCTCGGGGAGGGGGCGCGGGTCGCCGTCCGCAGCTGGCTCCGGGTGCGCGAACTGCTGCTGGCGCAGAGCCCGTTGCGGGGCGGACAACCGGGACTGTGGGTGACGCTCGTGCCGACCAGGACCGGGCCGCCCGGCATCACCCTGCGCCCGCAGGGACTGACGCAGGCGTACGCGCGCGGCATGGCCGCGCTGAATCTGGTGATGGCCGGGCAGCACGGGTGGGAACCCATGCCGGGACGCCTGGAGCAGCTGCGCCGGGCCGTCACCGCCGAGCCGCTCGACCCGAGCGCCGCCCGCTCCTGGCAGCCGCCGCCCGCGTGACGCCGCCGCGGGCCCATCAGCGGGCGCCGCGGCCGAGGGCGTACGTGCACAGTGCCTCGCCGTACAGGTCACCCGCGTCGTCCGGGTCCGCGGCCAAGTGGTCCAGGACCTCGGGCCACACGTCCCAGTCCATCCGGGCGCGCAGCCGGTCCTCGGCCGTGCGCGCCCGTCGCACGGGCACGGGAGGCGCGGCGCCGAACAGCTTGACCAGCGAGGCGAGATCGCGCGCTGCGGTGCTGTCCTTCCAGGCCACGGACGCGGCGACGGCCTCTTGTGCCCGCCGCTCCTCATCCCGTTGCTCCTGCCATCTGCGCAGTTCGGCGGCGAGCAGCCGGTGCGGCCGCTCGGGCTGCCAGAGGACCCCGGCACCGCGCAGCGCCCCCGCCTCACCGGCGAACCGCACGGCCTGCTCCTCGCTCCAGCGCTGCTCGCCCATGTCCGCGCACACCCACCGCAGTTCGTCGTGGCGGGCCGGACGCGTCCAGGGCACCCGACGGCGGACGGCGCGGGCCAGCCGGTCGCCGAGTGCCATGCCTGCCGCGGTGACCGTGGCGCCCAGCACGGTGGTGCGCCGGCGCCGGCGCTTCCCGGCGGCTTCGGTGGCAGGGGCGGGGGAGTCGGTGCGCGGCCGCCCCGCGGTAGTTGTTACACCCCCCCTCACCTTCTTCTCTCCCTCTTCCTGACCAGAGGTGAGGGAAGGGGTCTCACGCCGTTCGCGCAGATCGACCACGATCCGGGCCTCGTATCCGCGGCCCACGACCCGGTGGCCCCGCGCGAGGTCGTACGCGGGGGGAATCACCGCCGCGTACACCGTGGCGGTGCCCGCGTAGCCGTCGAGCCCCCGCGCCCGGCGTGCGTTCGACCGCGAGCCGTGCGCCACCCAGGCCAGGGCGCCCAGCTCGCGCAGCGTGGCGACGTGCCGCGCGACCGTGGCCCGCGAACGGCCCAACCGGCCCTGCATAGGGCCGAGTTGATAGCGCACCTGACCCGAGTCGTAATCCATGCGGGCCGCCAGGTCACGGGCCACGGCGAGCGTCGTCGCGTTGGCCCGCGGGTGGTGCCCGGCGGCGACCAGCCACTCCACGGCACGCAGCCACCTGCGCGGGCCGCTGCGGCGGGAGAGGGTGTGCGCCACCTCCTGGGCGGCGCCGAGCACCCGCGCGGTGCCGGGGCCCCGCGCGGGTGCGGGCGTTCGGGGGGCACCTCCTGTACGGGTCCGGAGCGGGGGGTGAGAGGCAGCACTGTGCCGCACGACGGACTGGCTCCTATCGGCCGGCAGGGCATGCGGAAGCCCCCGGCTTGGTGGGTGGCACCACGGAACGGGTGGGGGCGCGCCGACGGGACAGGGGGGTTCCCTGCGGCACCGGCACGCGGGCAGCCGTGCCCGCCGGCCGCCCCCGGTGGCGGGGGGCGGCCGGCGGACCGAAAAGAGGTCAGGCGTTCGGTACGGGCTCCATCGTGACGACGCTGGAGAAGGTCACGGCCTCGTTCTGCAGGGCGGAGACCAGCAGCCGGACCCGGCCCTCGGCGTCATCGGGCAGCGCGTCGATGTGGATCCAGCAGGGAGCGTCGAGCTCGGTGTACCGGGCGAAGGCGGCGTCCATCGCCACCGGGATCATCGGGTGCGGCGCCGTGGCCGCGTGGGCCGCCTGGCGCGCGGCCTCCAGCAGCAGCATGCCGGGGACGTGGTCGACGGGGTGGTCGAAGAGCACCGGGTGGCCGAGGTCGACCCGGAGCTGGCTGTGCAGCGGCGTGTCGGTGGGCGAGAGCACGACGTCACCGAAGTCCCCGCGGCCCACCGCGGCGGGAGCGGTCGGCGGGGCCAGCGGCAGAGCCCGGGCCACCGACGCGTCGAGGTCGGCGTAGGGGCCGCGTACGCGCTGGTAGAGAGCGGTCGAGTAGTTGCGGAAGGAGGTGTGCACCGAACCCACCCGCACCTCGCCGCGCCGCAGCGTCACGGACATCGCCAGGCCGCCCAGCTGCGCGGTGCGCCGGCTCCCCTTCGAGCAGGCGACGTGCATCTGCAAGGGGCTGCGCGCGCCCCGCTCGGGTATGCGCAGCGCCCGGGCGTCCAGGGAGTAGCGCAGGAACAGCCAGGACTGACGGTTGTTCATCGCCGCTCCGTAGCCGGCGTGGCTGATCAGCGGGACGGACTGGCGGACCGACTCGACAGCGAGCAGCGGGTCCAGGTGGCCGTGGCGCGCTCCGTAGAACGCGTGCCGCTTCGGCCACTCCGCGTTGATCAGGAACTCCTCGTTCTCGAGTCGCAGGAACGAGGTCAACAGGACCTCGTCCGCGTTCCTCTTGTGCACGAGGCGGCCCGGGATCCGGGCCGGGGCCGCAAGCGTCTGGGACGTGGGCAGGACTGTGCTGTTCATATCGAGCTCCCCCTTGAAGATGCGCGCGGCACCGGCACGGCAGTGGCCGACGAGCGCCTCCTAAACATAAAGAGTGTTCCGTTTTCTACGGTCAATGCGAGGTAAAGAATGAGACAGTAGGTGCTCAACACGTGAGGGAATCTGGCTTGTTCTGACCCGTTACTCCACAAATGCCCTGCCCAGCAGGACGGTTGTCCACTTCCGAGCGAGGCGACTGGACGGAGAGTGGCAGCGGTCTATAACCTAAAGAACGTTCTACTTGGGAGGCGTGATGACACGGTCGAAACAGCAGCGTGCCGTCGAGACCCGCGAAGCGATCGTTCGTGCGGCCGCGGCGGTGTTCGAGGAGTCCGGATACGCGGGGGCGAGCATCAGCCGCATCCTGCAGCGGGCCGGCGCGACAGCAGGTTCCTTGTACTTCCACTTCAAGTCCAAGGAGGATCTGGCCCGTGCGGTGATGAGCGCACAGCCGGAGACGATCGTGCCGCACCTGGAGTCCGAGGGGCTGCAGAGACTGGTCGACATCACCCTGGTCTGGTGCCACCAGCTCCGCCTGGACCTCACCCTGCGGGCCGGGGTGCGCCTCACCACGGAGCAGACGACCTTCGGCATGGCCGACGCGGCGGCGCCGTACGACGAATGGGTCGCGATCATGACGCAGGTGCTCGGCGAGGCCGCCGAGCGCGGTGAACTCCAGCCCGGCGTCGAACCGGAGTCGCTGGCCGCGTTCGTCGTCGAGCACTGCACGGGGATGCAGCTGTACTCGGCCGCCAGGGACGCCGACCGCGACGACCTGCCGCAGCGCGTCGTCCGCATGTGGCAGTTGCTGCTGCCCGGCATCGCCGTGCCCACCGTCGCCGTCCGCATCGACGCCAGCCCTGACAAGTTCCGGCTGGCCTCGGTGTGAGACGCTGCGCGATGCACTGCGCCACCGGTTGATCGCCGTCGGTGGCGCACGGAGCGTCCGGCAGGGGGCCGGACGACTGTCCTATGGGGGGAAAGTGCATATGGGGGACAAGTTCGTCCGGCTTCGGCTGGTCGCCCTGAACATCGACGGTGTGCTGTTGAACGACAGCTTCAGCCCGGTCATCCACCGGTTCGTCACCGGCCGCGGCGCCGCGTACACCGTGGACACGGAACGCGCGGTCTTCTCGCAGCAGCGCCGGCTCGCCGGCGTCGGCCTGGCCGCTGCGGTGGGCGGTTCGCTGAGCGGGGAGGAGGCGCTGGCCGCGTACTTCGAGGAACGCGACCAGTACCTCCTGGAGCACCCGGTCGAGGTCCGGCAGGGCACCGTCGAACTGCTGCACAGGCTGCGCGGTCTCGGACTGCGCACCGTGTGCTACGGCGGCCTCGGCAGGGAGCACTTCACCGCGTTCCTGGGCGAGCACGCCGACCTCTTCGACACGCCCGGATACATCTGCACCGATGCCTTCCGGCCCGGTCTGCACGAGATCGCCACCGAGTTCTTCGGGCTCGCGCACGACCAGGTGCTCGTCGTCGACGACGTCGCCCGGGTCGCCGAGGAGGCCCGGCTGCTCGGCATGCCCTTCGTCGGCCTGCCCTCCTTCTTCGAGCACGGCCACCAGCGCGCGCTGATGCGCGAGGCGGGGGTGCGCCGGCTCGTCGAGGGGCTCGACGCCCTCGACGAACCGCTGCTGCGCGCCCTCGACAGGGAGGCCACGGCCGGCACCCTGTGGGGGGAGTGACGTGCTGACGGGCAAGGTGGCGATGATCACGGGGGCGTCCAGCGGGATCGGCGCGGCCGCGGCCCGGCTGTTCGCCGCGCAGGGCGCCGCCGTGGTGCTCATGGCGCGGCGCGCGGACCGGCTGGAGAAGCTGGTCGCGCGCGTTCGCGAGGACGGCGGGCGCGCGCTCGCCGTCCCCGGCGACGTGACCCGCGCCGACGACGTGCGCGCCGCGGTCTCCGCCGCCGTCGACACCTTCGGCGCGCTGCACGCGGCTTTCAACAACGCCGGATTCGCGACGGCCGGGGCCTTGCTCCACGAGGTGAGCCCGCAGGACTACGACCGCACCATGGACGTGAACGTCCGTGGCGTGTGGAACTGCCTCGCCCAGCAGATCCCCGTGATGATCGAGTGCGGTGGCGGGGCCGTGGTCAACACGTCCAGCGTGGCCGGCACCGTCGCCACCGGCGCCTCGGCGGCCTACGTCGCCGCCAAACACGCGGTCATCGGCCTGTCCCGGGCCGCCGCCGCAGACTACGGACGGCACGGGATACGGGTCAACGCCCTGGTCGTGGGGGCCACGCGCACCGAGATGATGGGCGAGATCATCACCGCCGTCCCCGCCCTTGAGCAGGCGTTCATGGCGGAGTCCGTCCAGCACCGCATGGCCGAACCCGACGAGGTGGCCAAGGCCGCGCTCTGGCTCTGCAGCGACCTGGCCTCGTTCGTCACCGGCGCGGCCGTGCCCGTGGACGGGGGCGCCACCGCCACGTCGTGAGCGACCCCGGCCGCGCGGCCGGCAGGAGGGGGCGGTTCCCGCAGGGGAACCGCCCCCTCCGCGCTGCCCGGAGCAGAACGCGCGTGACGGACCCCCGGCCGGTGGACGACTAGAGAACGGCTTGAAAGCCCCATAATAAGTAGAACGATCGCTTTGCTTTTTCCAGGTCCGGCCATTACCTTCCTTACTGAGGGTTCATCTCGAAGATGCAGGGAGAGCTGGATGACACAGGTTCGGGCGGTGCGCACGCGCGAGGCGCTCGTCCTCGCCGCGGCCGCGGAGGTGGACCAGCACGGTTACACCGGCGCGGGACTGGCGCGGATCACCGAGCGGGCCGGCGCCTCGATGGGGGCGCTGACCTTCCACTTCCGCAGCAAGGCCGAGCTCGCCAGGGCTGTTCTCGACACCGGCTCCGACCGGGCCCGCCGGCTCGCCGCCGGCCTGTCCGGCGCCCCCGGGCCCGCCCTGGAGGTGATGGGCCAACTGGTGCGAGGGCTGGCGGAACTGCTGGAGAAAGACCAGGTGGTGCGGGCGGCGGCCCGCCTCGCCCGGGAGCGCCCCGACTCGGTCGGGCAGTGGAGCTCGGCCTGGGGGCCCGCGGTGCGCACACTGCTCGCCCAGGCCGCCGCCTCCGGTGAACTGCGGCCCCGCGTGGACCCGGAGGGCGCGGCCGCGCTCGTGGAGTACCTGCTGGCGGGCGTCGACGCCTGGCCCGCGCGCGCCGGGGGCCCGGAGGCCGGCCGCCGCCTGGACCGCGTGTGGCCGCTGGTCGAGCGCGGGCTGCTCGCCGACGACCGCTGACCCCGCCGGTCGAGGGAAGTTCGGGGCCGACCGGGGTGGAAAACAAAGCGAGCGTTCTATATAGTTCTTCTTGCGGGCCCGGCCCGTGCCCGGGTCGGGGGGCCTCAACTCCTCCTGCCGTGCCCGGACTTGTCGAGGAAGGCGGGAAGCCATGACGTACACCCACCCCGAAGCCACCGCCTCCGGCGCCGCCGCCCTGCTGGCCCGCGAGGTGCACGACCGCATCGGCACCTCGCTCGCGGTGGCCCTCCGCCGCCTGGAACTCCTCGAGGTCACCGCGTCCGGACTGGAGCCCGAGAGCCGCCGCCGCCTCGACGAGGTGCGCGAGGCGCTCGCGGACACGGTCTTCGCCGCCCGCACCCTCACCACCCGGCTGCGCGCCACCCCGTGCGCACCGCCGCTCGGCCGGGCCGTGCGCGACTTCCTGCACTCCATGGAGCCGCTGACCCCCGAGGTCCGGTTCTACCTGGACGGCGACGACACCCGGCTGGCCCCCCACGTGAGCGACGAGATCCTCGTCATCGTGCGCGAGGCACTGCGCAACGTCCTGACGCACTCCGGCGCCTCCACCGTCACCGTGCACATCGCCGTCGGCCCGCACGACGTCCACGCCTCCGTCACCGACAACGGCTCGGGCTTCGACCCGCGGGCCGGCAGCGGCAGCAGCAACGGACTGACCGGCATGGCGGAACGCGCACGGGCGCTGGGCGGAGTCACCACCATCACCTCCGCCCCGGCCCGCGGCACCCGGATCACCCTGTGGATCCCGACCAAGGAAGGAACCGTCCGCCATGGCTGAAGCACCCATCCGCATCCTGGTCGCCGACGACCACACCCTGCTGCGCGGAGCCCTGTGCGACCTGCTGCGCGTCGAGGACGACTTCGACGTCGTCGCCGAGGTCGGGGACGCGCGCGCCGCCGTCACCGAAGCCGCCCGGCTGCGGCCCGACGTGGCCCTGCTCGACGTCCAGATGCCGCACAACGAGGACCCGGTGCGCACCGTGCGCCATCTGCTGCACCGCCAGCCCGACCTGCGCGTCATCATCCTGAGCATGGACGACCACCCGGTGCTCGTCCGCCAGTTGCTCGCGCTCGGCGTGCGCGGCTACCTCCACAAGAGCGTCAGCCGGCAGACACTGGCCGCCGCCATCCGCGAGCGCGCCGACCTCTCCCGCCGCGTCGTCACCATCTCGATGCCGCAGCAGCAGGCCCCGGCCGGCCGGCCCGCCGACCCCGGACTCTCCGAGCGGGAGTGCGAGGTGCTCACCCTGGTCGCGACGGCCCTGAGCAACCGGCAGATCGGCGCCCGGCTCGGCATCACCGAGGGCACCGTCAAGCGCCACCTGCGCAAGATCTTCGACAAGCTCGACGCGGTCTCCCGGCTCGACGCCGTCAACAAGGCGGTGGCGCTCCAGTACATCCGGCCACAGGCCGACAAGCGGCCGTTGCTGCGGGCCGGTTGAGAGCACCGCGCCCCGGCAAGCTCACCAAGCCCCCGCCGGTGTCACGCGGCGCACCGCGGGCAGTGCGGCCGTCAGGACCGTGGGCAGCCAGGCCGAGCCGAGGCCCGCGTCGGTGAGCGCGGCCAGTTCCTCCCGGGTGACGAGCCGGGTGGCGTGCACCTCCGCGGGGTCGGGGGCCGGCCGCTCATCGACGTGGCCGACGAACAGATGGTTGTACTCGTGCTCCACCAGGCCCGTCAGCGGGTCGGGGTGGCGGTAGACGACGGTGCCTGCCCGGTGCAGCAGCGCGGGCACGAGACCGAGCTCCTCCCGCACCCGCCGCTGGGCCGCGAGATCGGGACGCTCCCCGGGCAGCGGATGGCCGCAGCACGTGTTGGACCACACCCCGGGCGAGTGGTACTTGGTCAGCGCCCGGCGCTGGAGCAGCATCCGCCCCGAGCGGTCGAACAGGAAGACCGAGAAGGCCCGGTGGAGGCTGCCCGGGGCCCGGTGGGCGGAGAGCTTCTCGGCGGTGCCGACGGTCCGCCCGTCCGGGGTGACCAGTTCCAGGAACACCGCGTCGTTCGGTGGCGCTTCGCCGGCCACGGCGGTGTCGGTGTGCGCAGGGTTCATGGCGCTGAAGAATAGGCGGACCGAACACTGTGCAACTGCGGCTGGCAGCAAGTTGCCGACAGGCGGGGAGAGAGCGCGGAAGTACCAGAACAATCCAGTGAATTCTCACGCGGACCGCCGGACCGTTCCTCCGGCGCCACCGCCCTTTCGTGGATCTCTGGGGGAGCTGCGCATGAAGCATCGTTCTGTGTTCCGACGCCTGCCGCGATGGATGGCGGTGATCGCCTCGGCCGTCTGTCTGACGCTCCTGATGTGCGGGTCCGCCGCGCAGGCCGCCGGGGGCGTCGTCGTCGACGGCGTGCTCAACTTCCGGGACACCGGCGGACACCCCGCCGCCCCGGGGGGCCGGACCCGCGAGGACGTGCTCTTCCGCGCCGGCGCCCTGGACACGGCCACGGACGCGGGTGTGGCCACCCTGGCCGCCCTGCACGTGCGGACCGTGGTCGACCTGCGCAGCGAGGGCGAGCGCGCGGGACGCCCCGACCGGCTGCCCGCGGGCGCCGTCGAGCAGGCGTATCCGATCGTGGCGCTCGACGGGCTCTCCTCGTTCGCGCAGCTGACGGCGATGACAGCGGACGAGCAGGAGGCACTGCTCGGTGCCGGGCGGGCCCGGCGGATGATGGTCGACGCCGCCCGGCAGTTCGTCACGGACCCGCAGAAGCGGGCCGCGTTCGGCGCCGCGCTGCGCACGGTCGCGGACAGCGGCGACGGCGCGGTCGTCGTGCACTGCAGCGGAGGCCGCGACCGCACCGGCTGGCTCGTCGCCGTCGTCCAGACCCTGCTCGGCGTGGACCACGACGAGGTCCTCGCCGACTATCTGCGCTCCAACACCGAACTCGCCGGCTGGAAAGCCGCGACCCTGAGCCGGCTGGCCGCCGCCGGGATGAGCGACCCGCACCTCGTCGATCCGCTGCTCGACGTCGACGGCGCGTATCTGCGGGCCTCCTTCGACCAGGCCGAGCAGAGCTACGGATCGTTCCGCGCCTTCGTCCGCGACGGGCTCGGCGTGAGCGGCGCGGAACTGGCCCGGCTGCGGACCAGGCTCGGGTGACAGCAGGGCGGGCAGCGCGCGGCGCCCCGGCTCCGCACGGAGCCGGGGCGCCTCGCGAGCGGCCGGGTCAGCCGCCGAGGATCTCCACGGTGCCCGCGCCGCCGTCCACGGTCACCAGCGTGCCGTCCTCGAGAACGGACGTGCCGTCACCGGTCGCGAGGACCGCGGGGATGCCGTACTCCCGCGCGATGATCGCCGCGTGGGACAGCGCGCCCCCGGCATCGGTGACCAGCGCGGTGACGCTGGGGAAGACCACGGACCAGACCGGCGACGTGATCGGGCAGACCAGCACGTCACCGGCGCGGATCTTGTCGAACTCGCTCTCGTCCCGCACGACCCGCACCGGGCCCGTACGCCGCCCCGCGGAGCCGGGCACCCCGGTGACCGTCGCGGAGTCGGTGCGCGGCGCGGCCGGAGCCGCCCCGTTCATGTGCTGCAGCGTCCACTGGAAGCCGCCCATCGTCTCGCGGACCTCGGCGGGCAACCGGTCCATCGAGGGCGGCGGCCCCGGCCGCTCGCCGTAGCTCGCCGGGCCCGGGTTCGCCAGCGCCCAGCGGTGCTCGCCGCGGCGGCGCAGCACGACGTCCCGCTCATCGACGCCGTCCAGCAGCGCCGCGCGGACCTCGTCGACCTCCAGGAAGAACACGTGCTCCGCCTCCGCGAGCAGCCCGCGCTCCGCGAGCCGCCCGCCCGCCTCCAGGACGGCCCAGCGCAGCAGCGCGTTCGGCGCGCTGACGGTCCAGTACTCGTTGTCCTCCCGTACGGGGTAGGCGCGTTCGGCGTCGGCGAGGAGCACGCGCAGGTGCTCGGCCTGCCCGGAACCGACCTCCTCGAGCGCCGCGGCGACCGCCCGCCCGCGCTCCTGCTCCACCGCGGCGCCGGAATCACCGCCGTCCCGCGCGGGGGCGAGCCGGTCGCGCAGCAGGGCCAGGATCAGCTCGGGGCGCTCGGCCAGGGTCGGGGCGGCCAGCTCGTACTGCAGGGCGCGGCAGCCGTACTCGACGCGGTACGTCTCGAACGCCTCGGCGACCTCGGGATCGGTCTTCAGCAGCGCGCGCAGCTCCGCGGGACCGGCCGCGCCCGGCAACCGGTCGGCCGCCAGAGCGGCCAGGCCCGCCATCGCCCGGGCGGGCCCGGTGCTCTCCGTCGACAGACCGGACAGCAGCGCGAAGGGGCGCGCCTGGTCCCAGCCGAGCACCGTCGTGGTGAACAGACCGAACCGGCCGAGCGCGAGCGAGACGGCCGCGAGCAGCCGGAAGTGGACCTCGGTGCCCTCGCGGTGCAGCGCCACCGCCTCGTCCAGATGGGCGGCGAGTCCGGCGTCGTCCAGCTCCACCAGCTCCGCCGCGCGCAACCGCTCGATCCGCTTGCCGAAGCGGGGCCGCTGCGTCGTCGACCACTCGGTCAGAGCCCGGCCCACCCGGCCGTCGTGCGCCGCCTCGACGCAGGCCGCGATCCTGGCGGGGACGTCGGCCGGGGCCAGCGGCACGGTGCCCATGTACCGCCAACCGCCGATGGTGTGGAAGGCCATGCCCTTCAGGAGCAGGCCGAACTCGGCGCACACCGCCTCCAGCACGGCGTTGTTGTACTCCAGCAGCGCGCGCGTCATGGGCAGCAGCGGCACCGGCGCGTGCGTGGTGTCCTTCGTCCAGAACCCGGGCGGCGCCTCGGCCGCGACCGGCACCGGCTGCGGAACGGGGTCGGCGATGGCGGTGACGGGCCGCGCCTGCAACAGGTGCAGCCGCCCGCCCGCCCGGGCCCACTCGATGTCGGTGGGCCCGCCCAGCACCTGCGCAGCCCGCTCGGCCAGCGCGGCCACCTCACGGGCCTGCCCGGCGTCGAGCACACCGTGCCGGCCGGAGGTGTGCGCCGGATCGCCCGCGCCGCCCGCGGGCACCGACCACTCGTCCGGCGACACCTCGCCCGAGACCAGCTTCTCGCCGAGCCCTGGCACGGCACTGACCAGGACCTCGTCCCGGGCGCCCGTGACCGGGTTGACGGTGAACGCGACGCCCGCGCTGTCGGCGGGCACCAGCGACTGCACCAGCACCGCCAGCGGGGCATCGCCCTCGGCACCGCTCGCCGCGCGGTACCCGCGGACGACCTCGGTGAAGCCGGAGGCCCAGCAGGACTTGAGGGCCTCACCGAGCGCGTCGGCGCCGCGCACGTCGAGCACGGTCGCGTACTGCCCGGCGTGCGAGGCGCTCGCGCCGTCCTCGTCGATGCCGGAGGAGCGCACGGCCAGCGCCCCGGGCAGCCGGCGCGCGACATCGGCGACGGCCGCCGCCGCCCGCGCGTCGAGCGCGCGCTCGCGCACCGCCCCGGCCGAGGGGGTGTCGAGCGCGGCCGTGTGCGCCGCCATGGCGCGGGCCGTGAAGACCCAGCCGTCGGGCACGGGGAAACCCGCGCGCCGCATCCGCGCCAGGACGGCCGCCTTGGCACCGACCTCCGCCGGATCCAGGGCGGCGGGATCGTCGAGCGACACCACCAGGGGCGCCGCGTTCTCCTTGCTCATGCGTACTCCTCATCACGTACAGGTACGGACGTCGTCGAATCGGGGGAAGGAAAGGCGGCCCGGCGCCCGTGCGCGAGGGCGTCGACCGCGCGCGCGGCGGCGGCCGGCTGCTCGACGACGTAGAGATGACCGCCCTCGACCAGCCGGCACGAGCGCGCGCCGAGCGCGTCGGCGAGCCGGGCCGCCGCGGCCGGCGGCAGCAGGGCGTCCTGGGTACCGGCCAGCACGTGGACCTCGGCGGCGACCGGTTCGGCGCGCCAGCCCGCGCCGCCCAGCGCCACGAGATCGCGGCGCAACTCGGGCAGGAGGAACCGGATCGCGAAGTCCGGCCCCCCGCCCAGCTCGGGGAGCATGCCGCGGCGGCCCGCCTCGGTGAGCAGCGCCGGATCGTCCAGCGCCAGCAGGCCCGCCGTCACCGTGCCCGGCGGCGGCGGGGCGGACAGCACGACGCCCACCGCGTCCGCCACGTCCGCCGGCCACAGCGCGGCCATCCGGTGGGCCACCGCCGCGCCCAGACTGTGGCCGAGCAGCAGCGTGGGCCCCTCGAAGCGGCGGGCGGCGGCGAGGTCGCCGGCGAGCACGGCCAGGTAGTGCCCGGCCAGATCGTCCAGACCGAGGCCGTCCGGCGCGCCGGACGGCGGCTGGGCCGCCGTCACCTGCCAGCCGTCCGGCAGATGACGGGCGAGCCGGACGAAGGAACGGGCCGAACCGCCCGCGAAAGGCAGACAGATCAGCCGCGCCGCGGCGCCCTCCCGGAGCACGACCCGCTCGGGACCGCCCCTCATGAGACGGACTCCCGCTCACCGCGCCTGACCTCGTGCCGGGCCGTCTTCCCGGTCGACGTCGTGGGCAGCGTGTCCACCAGGCGCAGTGTGCGGGGGCGTTTGAAAGCCGGCAGGGAGTGCAGCAGCGCGGCGCGGATCCGCGCGGGCAGCTCCGGGGCGCACCCGGCGCCGGGGACCACATGGGCGACGATGCGCGTCAGCCCGTACGCGTCCTCGACACCGACGACGGCGCACGCCGCCACGCCCGGCACGGCCGTGATCGCGTCCTCCACCTCGGTCGGCGCGATCTTCATGCCCCCCACGTTCAGGATGTCGTCGCTGCGGCCCAGATGGACCCAGCCCGCGTCGGCGTCCCGGACCATCGTGTCACCGGTGTACACCCAGCCGTCGCGGAACGTACGGGCCGTCAGCCCGGGCCGCCCCCAGTACCGGTCGGCGACGCCCGGCCCCCGCACCCGCAGCCGGCCGGGGGAGCCGTCGGGGAGCGGGCGGTCCGCGTCGTCGCAGACCTGCACCTCGTAACCGGCCACGCTCTCTCCGGTGCTGCCGGGCCGCGGGCGCCCCGGCGGTGTCGCCGTGAAGATGTGCAGACACTCGGTGGCGCCCAGGCCGTTGACGACGCCGAGACCGAAGCGGTCGGCCAGCCGGGCGCCGAGCCCGGCCCCCAGCGGCTCCCCGGCGGCGACCGCGAGACGCACCCCGGAGAAATCCAGGTTCCGCTCGGCGTGCGGCAGCGCCAGCAGCGCCGCGTACAGGGTCGGCACGGCGAACAGCAGCGTGGGCCGGGTGCGCGCGAGGAGCGCGGCCACCGCGTGCGGCTCGGCCCGGCCGGGGAAGAGCACCGCGCTCGCCCCGACGCTGAACGGCAGCAGCAGCGAGTTGCCGAAGCCGTACCCGAAGGGCAGCTTGGCCGTCGACAGGACGCGGTCGTGCCGGGTGACGCCCAGGTGCCGGACGATCCCCCGCGCGAACGCCAGCAGCCCGCGGTGCAGATGGACCACCCCCTTGGGCCGGCCCGTACTGCCGGAGGTGTACTGCAGCAGCGCCACGTCCCGCCCGCCGCGCGCCACCACGCCGGCCAGCGGCGCCGCCCGCCGTACGTCCTCGGGCAGCGACCGCACCCCGTCGGCGCCCGGCCGCCGGCTCCACAGGAGCACGGGGTCCGGGCCGGCGCGCACAGCGGTGGCGAGCGGGCCCGCACCGTCCTCGACGACGACCGCACGGGCCCCGCTGTCGGCGACGACGTAGCGCTGCTCGGCGACGGTCAGCAGCGGCGCCACGGGCACCGGCACCGCGCCGGCCCGCAGCGCCGCCAGGATGTACGTGACGAAGTCGGGGCCGTCGTCCAGCGCGAGCGCGATCCGCTCCCCGGGCCGCAGCCCCGCACCGGTGAACACCCGCGCGGCGCGGCAGACCCGCTCGTGCAGCTGCCGGTACGTCAGCCGTTCGTCCCCGGCGATCAGACACACGGCGTCGGCGGTCTCCCCGCCCAGATGCCGGTCCAGGTACCACCAGCCGGCGTTGGCCTCGACGGTCCGCCGCGCGTCGCCCGTCATGCCCGCACTCCGGCGGCCTCGGCGGCGCCGAGCAGCACGGCGCTCGCGGTGCCCCCGGCGTCCACGGCCAGACACAGCGCGAGCGGCGCGCCCGGCGGCTCCGGCGAGTGCGGCGCCACGCAGCCCCGGCGCAGCGCCGCCACGGCCACGGCGACGGCGAGCGTGCCGTCGGCGCCGCCGGTCGCGCCGGTCACGGCCGAGGCGTCGTACACCGGCCGCGCGTCGCCCAACAGGTCCGTGACGGCCGCGAGCTGGATCCGCTGGAGGTCGGTGCGGCCACCGGAGGCGGTGACCACGAAGCACACCTCGGCGGGGAAGCGGTCGGCCCCGGCCAGCGCGGCGCGGATCGCCCGGTCCGCGGCGTCGGTGAGCGCGGCGGCCGCCGGCCCGCCCGGACCGGCGGCCGCCGTGGTCCGGGCGGTGCCCAGCACATGCGCCCACGGGGGGCCGGAGGCGCTGCGCGCGTCCTCCAGGACGACGACCGCGGCGGCCTCCCCCTCGGGGACGTCCGCGGGCACGGCCGCTGCGGCGACGGCGGGACACAGCGTGTCGACACCCGCCGCCACGACGACGTCGCAGCTCGCGTCGGCCACCTGCCGGGCGCCGACGACGACGGCGTCGAGCCCCGCGGTGGCGCCCGAGGAGAGCGTGAGGTTGGGGCCGCGCGCGCCCAGGTGGATGGAGAGCTGCGCGGCCGGCGCGTTGTAGCCGGTCTGCGGCCCCCACACCGGGTTGACCCCGCCGGTGGTGCCCGCCGCGCCGTGGATGGCGAGGTACTCGTTGCGCCCCGCGTACAGCGTGCCGAGGACGATGCCGGTGCGCTCGGCCACCGGTCCCGGCCCGGCGCCGGCCGAGCCCATGGCACGCAGCAGCAGCCGGCTCTCCCGGCTCAGGGCGCGCGCGGTGCGGGCGCCGACCAGGTCGGTGAGGTCGAGGCCGTCCGTGACGTGCCCGGCGAAGACCCGGCGCGCGGCGGGCGGCGCACCGGGCGCCGCGGGCAGCGGAGCGGAGACGAACGGGACCTCCGCCGTACGGAAGGGGTCCGCGCCGCCCACGACCGCGTCGAGCAGGTCGCCGGGCGAGGGGCCGCAGGCGGTGACCGCGCCGACGGCGGTGACGACCACGTCGGTCGAAGGTGGTGACGGGTTCAGCATGGGTTCTTCCATCCCCTGGGCGGGCGATCGTGCGGGTGGCGGGCGGACGGCGCGGCGGCGGGCGGGCGGGCCCTCAGCCGTCGTAGCGGGTGAGGACGACGCTCGACGTGTTGCCGCCGAAGCCGAAGGCGTTGCTGAGGGCGGCCCGTACGCGCAGGTCGCGGGCCGGGCCCCGGACGAGGTCGAGCGGGGCGCAGGCGTCGTCGGGGTGGTCGAGGGTGGGGTTGCCCGGCACCCGGTCGCGGCCGACCGCGAGGACGCAGGCGATCGCCTCCAGCGCGCTCGCCGCACCCTGGGAGTGGCCGAGCATCCCCTTGAGCGAGGAGAGCGCGGGGCGGCCCCCGTGCGGCACGAAGAACGCCGCGAGCGCGGCCGCCTCCAGCGCGTCGTTGGCGGGAGTGCCGGTGCCGTGCGCGCTCACGTGGTCGATCTCGTCCGGGCGCAGACCGGCCCGGCGCAGGCTCTGCTCCATGCAGTGCAGCAGACCCGCGCTCTTGGGGTGCGGCGCCGTCATGTGGTGGGCGTCGGCGGCGACCGCCCAGCCGGGAAGCTCCGCGAGGACGCGGGCGCCCCGGCCGAGGGCGTGGCCGAGGGACTCCAGGACCAGGACGCCGGCGCCCTCGGACGGCAGCATGCCGCGCCGGTCCCGGTCGAAGGGCCTGACCCGGTCGGGGGCGAGGGCGCGCAGCGTCGTGAACAACTGGAAGACGGCCTCGGAGAGTTCGTCCACGCCGCCCGCGACCATGACCTCGGCGCGGCCCGTGCGGATCTCGTCGGCGGCCATGGCCAGGGCCGTGTTGCCGGCCGCGCAACCCGCCGCGACGACCTGGCGCGGCCCGCGCAGACCGAAGACGCGGGCCGGGTCGTGGGCCAGCAGCCCGGGGGAGTCCCACGGACCGCCCCGGGCCGGCTCGACCCCCTGGCGGCGCAGTTCCTCCAGGTGCGGGCGGGCGCCCATGACGGTGCCGACGACGATCCCGGCCCGCTCGCGCGCCGCGTCGCCGCGCTCCAGGCCGGCCGTGCGCAGCGCCGCCCCGATGCCGTGGCGCAGGTAGCGCACGCTGCGGGGGGTGTCCGGGTCCGGATCGCTCAGCCCCGGCTCGTCCACCTCGGCCGCCAGGTGCGTGGGGTAGCCGTCGGTGGCGAAGCGGGTGACGGGCCCGGTGGCGAGCGCCCCGGTGGTGACGCGGGTCCAGAACTCCTCGACGTCGCAGCCAAGGGGGGAGGCGAGCCCCAGGCCCGTCACCACCACCCGGCGGCTGTCCGGCACGCCGCCGGAATCCTCACGCAGCACGCTCGCCCACCAGCCGCACAAAGGCGTCGACACTGTCGTTCTCCGCGGCTTCCTCGTTGCTCAGGCGGCAGTTGAAGGCGGCCTCCAGATGGGCGACGATCTCCAGCTTCTGCAGCGAGTCGCCGCCGAGGTCGTCGTAGAAGTGGGCGGCGCCCGTCACCTGCTCGCCGGGCAGCGACAGGACGGTGGCGAAGATCTGCGTGACCGTGGTGCGGACATCGGTGCTCTGTGCGGTGTTCATCGGGTACCGGGCCTTCTTTCAGTGTTCGTCGGCGAGCGGGGGAGTGGTCAACAGGGCCGTCCAGCGGCTGAACTGGAGCCGGGACAGGCCGCCCGACCAGTGCAGTGCCTTCGACGCGAGCGTCCAGTACGCCGCCGCGGCGACGGCCGCGGCCAGCGCGGGCGGCGCGGGGACGCACGCCACGAGGGCGAGCGCGAGAAAGCCGAACGTGTACTGGTGCATGACCTCGCGGGCCGCCTCGCGGTCGGCCGGCGTCGCGGCCCGGGACGCCGCCTTGACCACGAGCACCGAGACGACGGCGAGCGGCAGCGCGGCGAGGGCGACGACGGGCAGCGCACCGGCCGCCACACCGCCCGCGAGGAGCAGGAACGGCGCGCCGATCAGGCCGTACACGGCGGCCGGCCGCCACAGCCGCAGCAGGGAGAGCCAGAGGCTGCTGTAGCCGATCGCCTTGTCACCGGCCACATCGGTGATGTCCTTCATGCCCGCGAGACCGAGGCTGAAGGCCGCCTGGACGGCGACCGCGGGCAGGACCGGCGACAGCAGGGTGTCCGCCGTGCCGTGCACGGCCCAGCCGGTGACCAGCGGTGTCGTCACGGGCGCGGTGAGAGCGAACAGCGCCAGAACGCGGTGGCGTTTGAAGGCCGGGCCGATCGAGTAGCCCAGCGCCACCCCGATGTCGACGAGGAGGACCGCGGGCAGCGCGAAGCCTGGGTGGCTCCACGTCAGCGCGGCGCCGATCGCCACGAACACCGTCCACGACGCGACCGCCACCGCGGTCAGCCGGCCCCAGCCCAACTCCGCGCACAGCGCGGTGCGTTCGGGCCGGTTGACGGTGTCCTCCGCCCGGTCGGCCAGGCGGTTGACCGCCTCGGTGCCCACGCAGTACGCGAGCCACAGCGGCACACCGAGCAGCGCCCACGCCACGTCGAGCCGGTCGTTGACGGCCAGGCCCACGGCCCAGCCCAGCCAGTAGTACGCGGTGAAACGGATGCTGCAACTGCGCGCCACGAGCAGGACGCTGCGGCCGGCGGACGGCCCCGTGCGCGCCCCCATCACGCGGCCCGCTTCTGGACCACGACGTCGAGGCGGGCCGGACCGCGCAGCCCCATGCCGGGCTTGTACGTCACGGCCGCGTCGGCGAGCGACAGGCCGGTGATCCGGTCGGTGAGCCCGCGCAGGGCCTCCCGGGCCATCATCGTGGCCAGCGGAGCGCCCAGGCAGTAGTGGATCCCGCGGCCGAAGGACAGGTGCCCCGGGCCCTCGCGGTCGCTGTCGAAGGTGTCCGGATCGGTGAACACCCGCTCGTCGCGGTTGGCCGAGGCGACCAGGAGGATCACCGCGTCCCCTTGCTCGATGCGCTCCCCGTGCAGGTCGAACGGTTCCAGGGCGATGCGGCCCACCTGGTGGGCCGAGGGCTCGAGCCGCAGGATCTCGGTGAGCGTGGCGTCCGCGACGCCCGGGTCCGCGGCGAGCCGCGTGAAGGCGTGCGGATGGCGGGCGAAGACGATGCCCGCGTTGCCGATCAGGTTCGAGAACGTCTCCTGGGCGGCGACCACCAGCAGCACACAGGTCGCGGCGATCTCCTGGGTGCTCAGGGCGCTGCCCTCGTCCCGGGCCCGCACCAGCTGCGAGACGAGGTCGTCACCGTCGCCGCGCCGGCCGGCCAGCTCCATGAAGTAGGCGGTGCACTGGGCGACGGCCTCGCGGCGGGCGCGGGCCACCTCCGGCTCCAGCGCGACGTCGAGGTCGAGGAGACCGGCGATCTCGGCCGACCACACGGTGAATCGGGCCTGGTCCGCGGCGGGGATGCCCAGCATGTGGCCGAGGACCCGGATCGGCAGCGGCGTGCCGAGCCGTTCCATCAGGTCGAAGCGCTCGGGCAGGTCGTCGAGGAGTCCGGCCACGATCCCGGCGACCGCGGTCCGCAGCCGCTCGATGGTGGCCGGGGTGAAAGCCTGCGCCACCAGGCCGCGCAGCCGGGTGTGCTCCGGCGGGTCGGTCAGCATGAACAGCTTCGCCTCGAAGTCGTCGAGACCGAGGCCGAGGAACGGCGGCGGCTCGTCGCCCGCGTCGCCCATCACCTGCTCGAAGAAGTTCGAGCGGGCGAAGTCCTTGCCCATGCGGCGGTCGCGCAGCAGCGCGGCACAGTCCTCGTAGCGGCTCACGAGGAAGGCACCGAGCGGCCCGCGCAGCACGGGATGGGCGGTGCGCAGGTAGCGGTACGCGGGGTAGGGGTCCGCCAGGAGGGCCGGGTCGGTCAGATCGAGCGGCGCCGCGCTGCCCGCCCCGGCCGGTGGCGCCGTCACCTTCGTGCTGTCGCTCATTCGGAAAACCTTTCCGCAGAAGTAGGGCAAAGGAAGGGGGAGTGCCGCGACCGGGGAGCCGGGTCCGGGATTCCAGAAAAGCAGCGGCAATTCAGCCCGGTCAACGGTGAGCAACCGCGACCCGTGCACACCGGAAATCCTCGAATTCCCCCGCGCATTCCCCGACTTGCTCAAGTGGAGAAATTCCCCGGTTGCACACCGGGGTGCCATGTCACGAGGACGTACGTGACGACGTACGGGCCGACGCGGCGCACCCGGCCGGTGAACGCGAGGCCCGGGCCGAGACCGGCGCCGCCGAGGCTGACGCGCAGGGTGCCGTCGCCGGCCACGCCGATGTCCATGTCCGCCGGCTCCGGCCGCCACCGTCCGCCGGGCAGCAACGTGGTCGCCGCCTTGTACAAGGACTCCTTGGCGCCGAAGACGATCGTCGCCTGTCGTGCGCGCTCCGCACCGCCCGGCGGCAGACGTGCCAACTCGCCCTCGTTCAGGGCTCGTCGGATGCCCAGCTCGCTGAGCCGGCCCACCCGCTCCACATCGATGCCGACCGCGGCCACGGCCGGGTCCCGGCTGACCAGGGCGGCGCCGACCCGCCCCGCGCAGTGGCTGAGCGAGCCCCGCACACCCGCGGGGAAGAGAGGCAGCGGACCGGACCGCAGCACCGGACCGGCGCGGCCGACGGCGGCCAGGGCGGCGCGCGCGGCCTGCCGGCCGACGGTGAAGTCCGGGCGCCGCGCGAGCGGCAGCGCGTCGCGCAGCGCGCGCTCGGCCGGGTGCAGCTCCCGCCCGCGGAGGGCACGCGACCCCCGCGTCAGGACCCCCACGGTCCGCGGCCCCCAGCGCAGGACCACGTCCCCCGGCACCGGGCCCTCGGACCTCAGCGGCCGGCGCCGGACGTCGGGTACCTCAGGCATCGGGTACGAGCGCCGGCCGGTCGACCCGGGAGGCCAACCGCTGCCACTGCTGGGCGCACTCCAGGGCCAGCGCCGCCACCTGCGCCGCCTGGTGCGCGGGCACCGCACGCGCGGCCCGCTCCAGCCGGCCGGGATCCAGGACGTGGGCCTCCACCATGCGCAGCAGCTGACGCCCCTGGTCCGTCAGGCGCAGCGACGGATCGCGGCACAGACTGCGGAAGGCGCCGACGGCGTCGGGCGGGGCCGCCGCCGGGCCGGGAAGGCGCGGCGGGGCGGCCACAGCGGGGGGCGCGGGCGGCTTCGGCCCCACCCGGAGCCGGTCCGGGACGATGTCCTCGCCCCGGCCGAGCCTGGCCCGTACGTCCCGCACCGTCCCCGGGGAGA
The DNA here is from genome assembly GCF_040611655.1 of Streptomyces sp. NPDC006552. NCBI lineage: Bacteria > Bacillati > Actinomycetota > Actinomycetes > Kitasatosporales > Streptomycetaceae > Streptomyces > Streptomyces sp. NPDC006552. The sequence continues at coordinate 26,720 of NZ_JBEXOS010000027.1, read as the reverse complement.
TCCCGGCGCGCCGGGCGATGTCGCGCAGCGACGCGTCGGGGTGCTCGCGCAGCAGCCGGCTCGCGGTGATCCGCCCCTCGGCGCTGCTCAGCGGCCGGATCCGGCCGTCCCGGCCCAGCCGCGTGGTGGCCGCGGCGGTCACCCCGCCGAGCCGGGCACGCTGCGCGGCCACCGTCTTGGCGGCAAGCCCCGTCACGGAGGCGATGGCGCGGTCGGACCACTGCGGGTGCGAGCCGAGGATGCGGACCGCGGCGGCCGTGCGCTCGGCCAGCGACAACGGCAGACCGTGCGCGATGTTGGCCTCGACGGCGAAGACGAACGCGTCCTCGGCCGGGCCCTCGAAGAAGCGGACGTCGATGGCCGACCGGCCGCGCAGCAGCGCGGCCCGCAGCCGGTACATGCCGTCGACCACCCGCATGCTCGGCCGGTGCACGACGATCGGCGGCATCGACGTGTCCGGGGTGGCGAGCAACTCGGTGTGCTCGGGGCTGTGGGGCCGCCGGCGCGGTGAGTCCGCGGGCAGCAGCGCGGCCACGGGAACCCGGTGCACCTCGGACAGTGCCGCCGGTGCGCCCGGCTCGACCTCGTGGACAACCCCCGTCATCAGTGGTCTCTCCTCCCGCCGGTGCGCCGATCGCGTCCGCCACCGGACTCTACGGAGACGGCGGCCCCGCCATGAGCCCCGTCGGAGGACCACCCGATGTCACCTGTGGTCCACCGCGATGTCTCCCGCGGTTCGGCGCGGCGGCGCTCACAGCGCGAGGTAACCGCCGTCCACCGGGATCGCCGTCCCGGTGACGTAGGAGCCCGCGTCCGAGGCCAGCAGCAGCAGCGCGCCGCTGAGTTCGTCGAGCCGCCCGGCCCGCCGCATCGGGGTGCGGCGCTCCACCCAGGCCCGGCCCTTGTCGGTGCCCAGCATCGACTCGGTCATCTCCGACCAGAACCAGCCCGGGCACACCGCGTTCACCCGCACGCCGCGCGCCCCCCACTCCGCGGCCAGCTCCCGGGTCAGGTTGACCACGCCGCCCTTGCTCGCCGCGTACGCGGCCTGCGGGAGGCTGCCGCTGGCCACGACCCCGTAGATGGAGGCGACGTTCACGATCGAGCCGCCGCCGCGCTCCAGCATGCCGCTGCCCACGGCGGTGCTCAGGGCGAACACCGCGGTCAGGTTGACCGACAGGATCGACTGGAAGCTCTCCACCGTCTGCCGTTCGGCGGGGACGGTCTCCGACAGGCCCGCGTTGTTGACCAGGACGTCGATGGGTCCGAGCTCCTCGGTCACCGTGCGCACCAGCCGCTCGCGGTCCGCCGCGAGCGTCACGTCGCACGGCACGGCCAGCGAGCCGGGCAGTTCGTCCGCCAGCTCCTTCAACGGCGCCTCGCGCCGGGCGGCGAGGGCGACCCGCGCACCGGCCGCCGTCAGCAACTGCGCCACGTGCTTGCCGATGCCGCTGGAGGCACCGGTGACCACGGCCACCTTGCCGTCCATCCGGAACAGCTCCAGCGGGTCGGACCCCGCGGCGGCCCGGACGAGCGGAGCGGGTATCGACGGGACGGTCATGTCAGGACACCTCCAGGATCGCGGCGGACCAGGTGAACCCGGCGCCGGCGCTGAGCAGGACGAGCAGGTCGCCGGAACGGACGTCGTCCCGGCCGAGCAGATCGGCGAGGTTGGCCACGGCGTCGCCGGCACCGAGGTGCCCGGTGTCCGTGCCCAGGACCCGCACCGGGGCGGCGCACACCGACGCGAAGGCCGGCTCGTAGGCGTCCGCCATCACATGGCGGGCGAGCCGGGGCAGGGCCGCGGCCCGCAGCCGCGGGTCGTCGCCGGCGACACCGGCGCTGTCCAGCGCCCGCGACACCGCCCCGACCACCGCGTCCCGCGCGAGGGGACCGAACGGCAGCGAGGGATGGGCGGTGAGGAACTGCTTCTTGGCCACCTTCGGCAGCAGCGTGCGCACCCCGCTCTGCGGCGCGGAGCTGAAGGGCGCCTCCCCCCGGTGCATGCCCTCCAACTGCGGAGCGGCGACGGTCGCCCACGCGAGCAGCCGGGCCGAACGCCCCAGCGGGGTCCGCGAGACGAGCACGGAGGTGGCGCCGTCGCCGTACGCGACGCCGTAGTCACCGCCCCACCGGTCGAAGCCGGGCGCCGCGAAGCAGTCCGCCGTGGTGACGAGCACCGGCCCCGCCGCCGCGTCGGCCATCAGCTCCCGGGCCGCCAGACTCACCGCGGCCATCGACCCGTTGCACATCTGCTGGATGCCGACGGGCTCGGCCGCGACCGCCCCGAGCCGGTCGGCGACGTAGTGCGCCGGCGACCAGAACTCGTGCCCCTGGTGGTACGTCCACGCGTGCAGCACACCGGTCAGCTGCCGCGCGTCGAGCCCCGCCCGGCGCAGGGTGTCCGCGCCGGCCCGCTCCGCGAGTTCGACCGGGGACAGCGCGCTCGTGGCCAGCGCGGTGTAGCCGTACCGCGCGGCGTCCTTCTCGCTGATCCGCTCCGCCCGGACCGCGTCCTCGACCGGGTGCGGCCGCTCGCCCAGGCGGTGCGCGGGGGCGCTCAGGTAGACGGGGAGGTCACAGCGCATCGTCGCCTCCGGACGGCAGGGCGCGGGCGAGGCGGACCCGCATCCGGGCCACGGTCGCGCCGTCCTGCTCGAAGGAGACCTCGCTCCAGCGGCCGCCGTCGACCGGCTCGGGCATCCGGCGGGTGACCACGGTGATCGGCGCGTCCAGCTCGGCGAAGCGCAGGTACTCGGCGCTGACGTAGCCCAGGTGGAACGAGGACGGGGAGAGCCCCTCGTGATCGGCGGCCAGCAGCAGCGAGGTCTGCCGGGCCGCCTCCATCATCACCGGGCCCGGCACGTGGTCCTGGGCGTGGTCGAACATGCTCGGGTGGGCGGCCGGCACGCGCACCTCGGCGAGCAGGGCGTCGCCCTGGGTCCGGGCGTCCTGCACGACCACGTTCTCCGCCCGCTCACGGCCCACCAGCCACACCGGCGGGATCGCACCGGTGCCGGTCGCGGGGAGGGTGTCGGACATCGGCGGCGGGGTGGTGCGGTGGCTCGTGCGCAGCCGCTCGTAGACGTCGTTCGGGCGCTGCGCGGTGTCGACGGTGATCACCCCGGCCTCCCGGCCGTCGGCGAGGACCCGTACACGGTGCACCACCCGGGAGGTGGCGCCCTCGTACTTCTTCTCCAGCAGCACGCTGCCGAGCAGGGTGAGATCGAGCGCGCCGGCGCGGCGCAGCGGCTCGGGGTCGGTGATCTCCAGCGACGCGGTGGCGGTGATCGACTTGGTCTCGGGGCTGGCGTCGTGGTGCAGGTGCATCGCACAGAGCAGCATCTGGCGCACGCTCTCGAACACGGCCAGCGGGTCGTGCATCGCGACCCGGACGGTGTGGTCGCTGTAGTAGAAGTGCCGCGGCGGCAGCTGGGCCGCGGCATGGAAAGCGGTCTCGTCGACCGACCGGAAGTCCGTGAGGAACACCTCGGCGAGAGCGGCGCGGTGCACCAGCCGCCGGGAGAGGGTGCGGTGGGTGCTCAGGCCGGTCTCGGCGAGGCCGGGCTCGGCGACGGCGGGGCGCAGCGGCAGGACGGTCATGACGGGGACTCCGGGGGTGAGGGCGGCAGGGCGCGGAACGGGGCGGATCAGACCAGGGCGGGAGTGGGCGCGGCCGCGTCGAGGAGGTGGGCGACCTGGCGGGCGGCCTGCTCGGCGTCGTGGAAGTGCACGGCCTGCCAGCCCGCCTCCATGGCGCCCACGACGTTCTTCTCCAGGTCGTCGACGAGGACGCACTGGTGGGGCGCGAGTCCGGCGCGCTCCGCGGCCAGGTGGAAGATCTCCGGGTCGGGCTTGCGGCTGCCGACCTCGTAGGAGCAGACGATGTCGTCGAAGTGGCTGTCGTCGATCATGACGCGGCGGTGCCTGACCCAGGACGGCGGCAGGTTGGACAGCATCCCGACGAACGCGCCGCGGGCCCGGAAGGCGTCGAGGGCGGCCGTCCAGCGGGCGTTGGCGGGGCGGCCCGCGAACCAGCGGTCACCGAAGTTCTCCAGGTCGGCGACGATGCCGAAGGTGCTGCCGAGGACGTCCTCCAGCTCGTCCGACCAGGCCGCCTCGTCGATCAGCGGTATGTCGATGGCGCCCATCGAGTCGGTGCCGTACTTCTCACCGACCAGCCGCATGGACTCCTTGAGCGACCAGAGCGGGACGCCGACCCGGTCGGCGAACTCGTTGAAGGTGACACTGACGGGCGGGGTGAGCACACCGCCGAAATCGGTCCAGATGGCCAGCGGGGCGGACGGCTTGGCAGTCATGACGGTTTCCTCACGGTCGTGGCGGAAGGGCGAACGGGCATACGTCTGAAGGGAGTCGGTGCTCACAGGCGGTACAGGAGCCCGCCGTAGTACCAGCCGGAGCCGACCGCGGTGGACAGCACCAGGTCGCCGCCCTTGAGCAGACCGCTCCCGGTGAACTCCGACAGGGCGATCGGGATGGACGCGCAGCCGGTGTTGCCGCGGGTCGCGAAGTTGGTGAGGAACTTCGCGGGGTCCAGGTCGAGTCCGTCGCGGACACCGGCGTGGATGGCGTTGTTGCCCGGGTGCGGCACCAGCCAGTCGATGTCGGAGGTCTTCAGCTCGTTGCGGGACAGGACGTTGTCCGCGACCCGCAGGCTGGAGCCGACCGCGAGGTCGATCAGCTCGGGCCTGGGCCGCAGCCAGCCCTCCGGGGCGCGCGCCGCGACCGTGTCGGCCTCGGTGGCGTCGCAGTCCAGGACCGAGTCGAGCAGCCCGCTCGGGTCGTCCGGGTCGCCCTTCTCCAGGACGACGGCGCCGGCCGCGTCGCCGAAGACCAGCTGGCCCCGGGTGCCGGGCCGGGCCCGCCGCGTGAAGCGGTCGGCGGCCACCACCACGGCACGCTGCCAGCCGGGGTGCGCGGTGAGCATCGAGGCGGCGGTCTGCACGCCGTGCACGAAGCCGGTGCAGGCGCCGCACACGTCGAACGCGAGGGCCTTGTCCGCGCCGAGCCGGTGGGCGACACCCGGCGCGATCTCGGGGATCCACTGCCGGTCGGTCCAGTTGGCCAGGATGACCAGATCCGCCTCGCCGGCCTCGCGCCCGGCGTCGGCGAGCGCGGCCTGCGCCGCCTGCACCGCCATGAACTCCAGCGTCTCGTCCTCGTCGGCGACGTGCAGACTGCGCACGCCCAGCTCGGCGGCGGCCTCCGGCGGATACGTGCGCCCGCTGATGGTGACCTCGGTGTCGTGGCGGCGCTGGTGCCGCGGGAAGTAGTGGCCGAGACCGGCGAACTTCAGGCCGGACCCCTTCCAGGTGCGGCCTTCGGAGCGGCCTTCGGTGCGGGTGGACATGGGTGGGACTCCTAGCGCGGCGAAGAAGGGAGGGAGGAGAGGGAGGGAGGAGAGGGAGGGGGAGGAGCTGGGGTACGAGGTCTGCGGACGGGTCAGCGGAAGCGGCCGTCGGGGTCGAGAGCGCGCAGCGCCGTCAACTCCTCTTCGGTGACCGGCTTCTCGGCGGTGACCCCGTCGACGGCGGCGCTCCACGAGGTGCGGGTCGCGACCGTGTGCGCGGCCTGCCGGGCCAGTTCGCCGGGGCCGTCGGCCAGAGGTGTGGCGGGGTCCGGGAGCCAGGTGGCGAGCCGGAAACCGGGGCCGCTCTCCGGCCGCTCGAAGCGCCCGAAGTCACTGACCACCGCTCGGATCCGGTGGCCCGGGCTGGTGCGGTAGCCGACCTCGGTGACGTAGCGGCGCCGGGACGAGGGGGCGATGACCACACAGTCGGTGGAGGAGGCGATGTCGTTGGCGCCGCCCGACCCGGTCAGCCAGCGGCCGTCCGCGCCCCGGCTGGTGTTGATCGTGCCGCTCTCGTCGATCTCGGCGGCCGCCAGCACCCCCAGCGCCCGGGGGTTGGCCGCGACCATGCCGCCCAGGATCTCCGGGATGCCGGCGAGCATCTCGCTGCCCTGCGCGTGCGCCAGACTGAACAGGAAGGTGTCGCCGCCCTCGGGCCGGAACCCGTACATGCCGAGCTCCGCCACGACCTTGACCTCGTGGCCGCCGGAACGCAGCAGATCGGCCGCGAGCCACGCCGCCATGTGCGAGGTGCCGATCCCGGCGAGCAGCGTGTCGTAGCCGTGCGCACGGACCTGCTCGGCGACGGCGCGCGCGCCGAGCACGATCAGCCGCTCCTGCCGGGTGGCGGGCGCGCAGCCGGCGGGCCCGGCCGGCTCCGCCGCGGGGGCGACGGGCGGCGCGGCGGCCGCGGGAGCCGCCTGCGCGACGGCCGCCCGCTCGCAGCGGTGGACCTCCGCCCAGGCCGCGGTCTCGGCGGCGTAGTCGTCCCCGGCCGCCGCGGGTGCCGGCTCCGGTACGCGCAGCGCGGCCCGCCGCCCGGCACCCAGGCGCCGCACGTACTCCGCGTGCGATCCGGGCCCGGTGACCCAGGTGCGGTACCAGTCCTGGCCGCGTTCCTCGCCGTGGCAGGAGGCGACGATCTCGTCGAGGAACGCGTAGTCGTCCAGGTAGCCGTCCACACCGGCGAGCCGGCCCGTGCGCAGGGCCTGCGGATGCGCGCCCAGCGGTGCCTCGGTCAGCCCCAGGACGCGCTGGCCGGGGATGACCACGCGGTCGTTCATACGGCGCAGTTCCTCGCGACCGACGATCTTCTCGACGGAGGCGACGACCCCGCGCCGCGCGGCGTACGCGGCCCAGGCCCCCTCGCCCAGCGGCGGTACCAGCGCGATGTTGCCGTCCTCGTCGGCGGCCACCCCGTGCACGAGCGTCACGTCCGGGCGCAGCGGAGCCAGCAGGGTGACCTCCTCGCCCGGGCGGCCCGGATCGGGCACCCGGTGCAGGACACCGGGCTTGCCCTCGGCGAGATCGGTGCCGGCCAGCGAGCCGGTGACGGCGTACGGGGCACCCTGCGCGCCGGCGATCAGACGCTGCACGTAGGACAGGAGCGACCAGGCCTCGAAGGTGAACGGCCTGCCCTCGTGCAGCTCGGCGTAGAGCGGGTTGGGCCGCGGCGAGGGGTAGGTGTCGCCGGCGAACCCGGCGATGACCTTGTCGGCGACGCCGGACAGCGCGAGGGCGTGCGCCGAGGAGTGCACCGCGGTGGTGGAGACGGTCAGATGGCCGCCGGCCCCGAAGACCCGGCACAGCGCGTAGGTCAGGGCGTTGGGCCGCGAGGGCGTCCCGGCCAGGTGGACGTGGTCGCCGGGCTCGACCAGCGCCCGGACCAGCTCGTCGACGTCGGCGGCGATCAGGGGGCGGCTCATGACGGCGCCCCCACCGCGACGACGGCGGTCTGGCTGCCGAAGGCGAACGACATCGAGACGGCCAGGTCGACCGGGGCGGGCCGGGCCCCCTCGAAGACGTGGTCGTGGTCGCACTCGGGGTCCGGCTCGGTGAAGTTGATGGTCGGCGCGAGCGTCTGGTGGTGCACCATCAGGCTGGTCGCCGCCACGTTGATGACACCGGCCATGCCGAAGGTGTGCCCGTAGATCGGCTTGTTGGAGCTGAGCGGCGGCAGCTGCGCCGCCGAACGCTCCGGGTACAGGGCGCGCAGCGCCCGGCTCTCGGCGATGTCGTTGTAGCGGGTGGCGGTGCCGTGGGCGCAGAAGTAGTCCACGTCCGCAGCGGAGCGGCCGGCCCCGGCGAGCGCGTCCTCGATGACCGAGGCGGTCACCTTGCCGGTGAGGTCCATGGTGGTGGGGTGCGCCGCCTCGTTGAGGGAGGCGGCCGAGAGGATCTCGGAGTAGATACGGGCGCCGCGGGCCTTGGCGACCGACTCGCGCTCCAGGCACAGGACGAGCGAGCCCTCGCCGAGCGCGAAGCCCTCGCGGTCGTTGCTGTAGGGCCGCACGGCGCGGCTCGGGTCCGCGCGCTCGGAGGAGATGACCCCGTGGCCCATCGCCCGGTAGCAGGAGGCGACCTCGGGCACGATCGGGAACTCGTGGCCGCCGACCAGCATCGCGTCGGCCGCGCCGGAGCGCAGTTCGCGCAGCGCCAGCTGGATGGCCTGGTGGCCGCCGACACAGGCGTTGGAGACGGTGGTGACCAGGCCCTGGGCGCCGTTGTAGATCGCGGACAAGGTCGCCGGGCAGCCGGGCAGGCCGCGGAACATGGCGCCCTTGTCGTCGAAGGCCGCCGGGTCCTCGCCGCTCAGCACGGAGCGCCACCAGGAGAACGGGCCGCGCGAGGAGGACATGACGATGCCGAGCCGGCGCGGGTCGAGGTCGCCGAGGCCGAGCCCCGCGTCCCGCCGGGCCTGTGCCACGGCCGACATCGTGATGAGGATCTCGCGGGAGTACTTGGCGGCGTGCGCGTCGGTCAGCTCCGGCAGGAACGGATGGTGGTCAAAGCCGGATATCTCGGCCGCGGCGTACACCGGGAGCCCGGCCCGCTCGCCGTCGAACCGGGTCAGCCGGCCCACCTGGGAGTGTCCGCCGGAGATGTTGGACCAGAACTGGTCGACCGTCAGGGTGTTGGGAAGGACCACGCCAATTCCGGTGACCACGACGCGCTCCGAGGCCGGGAATGGCGAATCCGAATCCGCGGAACCGGTCCGCTTGAATTCACTGTTCGTCATGGAGAAAACAGTAGGCGTGGCCGGATCGCATTCCATGGGCCGTCGGGTACCGAGTACGTGCGTACCCGGTACTTCCGGTACCGGGTGGTGAGTAAAAGAAAAACCGCCCCGCTCGCGAAAAGGCGAGCGGGGCGGCTGGAAAAGGGTGCGACGAGCGGGTTCTCGGTCCGTGGCCGGCGCCGCGTCAGACGGTGGCGTAGCGGCGCAGTTCGCGGCGGGCCAGGGAGGCGCGGTGCACCTCGTCGGGGCCGTCGGCGAGCCGCAGCGTCCGGGCGTGGGCCCACAGTTCGGCCAGCGGGAAGTCCTGCGAGACGCCTCCGCCGCCATGGGCCTGGATGGCCTTGTCGATGACCCACTCGGCCATCGCCGGGACCGCGATCTTGATCGACTGGATCTCGGTGTGCGCGCCCCTGTTGCCCACGGTGTCCATCAGGTACGCGGTCTTCAGCACGAGCAGCCGGGCCTGTTCGATGCGCACCCGGGCCTCGGCGATCCACTCGCGCACCACCCCCTGCTCGGCCAGCGGCCGCCCGAACGCCACGCGCCGGCTGACCCGCGCGCACATCAGGTCGAAGGCGCGCTCGGCCATGCCGATCAGCCGCATGCAGTGGTGGATGCGGCCGGGACCGAGCCGGGCCTGAGCGATCGCGAAACCCTCGCCCTCACCCTTGATGATGTGCGAGGCCGGCACCCGGACGTCGTCGAACGCGACGACCCCGTGGCCGCCGTGCGGACCGTCGGTGTAGCCGAACACGTGCACCCCGCGCTCCACCGTCACCCCCGGCGTGTCACGCGGCACCAGGATCATGGACTGCTGGCGGTGGCGCGGCCCGTCCGGATCGGTCTTGCCCATCACGATCAGCAGTTCGCACTCCGGGGCGAGCGCGCCCGAGGACCACCACTTGCGTCCGTTGATCACGTACGTGTCGCCGTCGCGCTCGATCCGGGTGGCGATGTTGGCCGCGTCGGAGGAGGCCACGTCCGGCTCCGTCATGCAGAACGCCGACCGGATCGCCCCGTCGAGCAGCGGCTTGAGCCAGCGGTCCTGCTGTTCCGCGGTCCCGAACAGGGCGAGGACCTCCATGTTCCCGGTGTCGGGCGCGGCGCAGTTGACCGCCTCCGGCGCGAGGAACGGGCTGTACCCGGTCAGCTCCGCGAGCGGCGCGTACTGCAGGTTCGTCAGCCCAGCGCCGAACGCGTCGTCGGGCAGGAACAGATTCCACAGTCCCTGGCGCCGTGCCTCGTCCTTGAGCTCCTGGAGCACCGGCGGCCGCCCCCACGGGTGGCCCTCGGCGTGCTGGGCGTGGAAGACCGGCTCGGCCGGCAGCACGTGCTCGTCGAGGAAGGCGCGCAGCTTCGTGCGCAGCTCGTCGGTGCGTGCGTCGTACGCGAAATCCATGGGGTGTCTGTCCGTTCCGGGCGAGGCGGAGATAAGGGGGGCGAGAAGACAGGGGCCTAGGCCGCGTCCAGGGCGGCGTGGCCGCGGGCCACGAGCAGCGGCACCGCCGCGGCCAGGTCGGCGCTCTCCTCGCCGACGGTCAGCCCCTGCACCGTGCGGCAGTGGATGCCTTCGAGGATCGCGGCGAGTTTGTAGAAGCCGAACGCCGTGTACCAGCCCAGGCGTTCCAGACCGTGGGGGTGGGTCCGCGCATAACGCTCCACGAGCGCCGCGCGGTCCGGCCAGCCCTCCAGCGCACCGGGTGAGGCGACCGGCGCGCGGTCCACCCCGGCGAAGCCGTCCCAGTACATGCAGAGCATGCCGAGGTCGGCCAGCGGGTCGCCGAGCGTGGCCATCTCCCAGTCGAGCACCGCGGTGACCCGGCCCGGGTCGGCGCGGTCGAGCAGGACGTTGTCGAGTTTGAAGTCGCCGTGCACCAGCGCGGCCCGGCCGGAGTCCGGGCAGGCCGCGGCGAGCCGGTCGTTGAGGGCGTCGGCGCCGGCGATCTCGCGGGTCCGCGACGCCTCCCACTGGCGGCGCCAGCGGCGCACCTGCCGGGCCATGAACCCGGCCGGCCGGCCGAAGTCCCCGAGGCCCGCCCGGACCGGATCGACGGCGTGCAGGCGGGCCAGGGTGTCGACGAGCGCTTCGGTGGCGCGCCGGGCCGACGTGGGACCGAGCGGCGCGAGTTCCGCGTCGCTGCGGTAGGTGATGCCGGCGGTGAACCCCATGACGTAGAAGGGGGCACCGAGAACCTCCGGGTCGCGGCAGAGCCCGTACGTGGGCGGCACCGGCACGTCGCTGTCCGCGAGCGCGGACAGCACCCGGTACTCGCGGCCCATGTCGTGGGCGGTGGCCAGCACATGGCCGAGCGGCGGCCGGCGCAGCACGTACCCGCGCTCGCCCCAGGTGATGCGGTACGTCAGGTTGGAGCGGCCGCCGTCGAGCGGCCGCACCTCGGTGAGCGGTCCGGTACCGGGCAGGTACCGGACCAGCCAGTCGGCCAGCCGGCCGGTGTCCACACCGGCGGGAGCCTCGGGCAGGGTGGTGGTCATCTCGTCAGCTCTCCCACGGTCGGCCGGCGGCAGGGCCGGATCAGCTGTCGCCGACGAGCTTCCCGGCGACGCCCCAGCTGTCGGTCGGGACGTCGGAGAACCACACCTGGACGGCCTCCGGCGGGCACTTGTACGACTCGACGAACGAATCCGTGATGCGGGCGATGAGGTCACGCTTCAGCTCGACGTCCTTCGGGCCCTGCAGAACGGTGACGACCGGCATGTCAGCCTCCAAGTAGGAATTGCTTTTCGGTACGACCAGAACGTTAGGACCCGGCCGGGCGGCGCGGAAAGGGAAATGTCACCGACGTATCCCCGCGTGTACCTGAAGAGGCATCGAAGGGACACGGCCCGTGTGTTCCTTACGGAACACCAAAGCCGCCCAGGGCCTTTCCCGTGCCTACATTCGCAGGGTCGTTGTTCGATCTGCGCACGGCAGTCAAAGGCTCCCGGGCGCGCGATTCCTCCTGTGGGGTGTGACCGTGACACAGACGGAAGCCTTGACCCGGAAATCCGGCGAGCGTCCCGTCCTCGTGGTGGGAGCGGGGCCGGTCGGTCTCACCGCCGCCACCGAACTCCAGCGCCGGGGCGTACCGGTGCGCTGCGTGGACAGCGCGCAGGGCCCCTCGCCGCTCTCCAAGGCGCTGGCCGTGTGGCCGCGCACCCTGGAACTCTTCCGCCGGCTCGGCGGCGGCGCCCGCATCGAGCGGTACGGACTGCCCATCGAGTCCCTGCGCTACCACTCGCAGGGCCGCGAGGTCGCCCGGATCCGCTTCGACCGGCGCACCCGCCCGGCCACCCTGCCGCAGCCCGACGCCGAGGCACTTCTCGCCGAGGCCCTGCACACCGCGGGCGGCAAGGTCGAATGGGACGTGGAACTCGTCTCCCTCGACCAGCGGCCCGAGGGCGTGCGCGCCGGCCTGCGCGGCCCCGACGGCACCGTCGTCGAGGAGGAGTTCTCCTACGTCGTGGGCTGCGACGGAGCCAACAGCACGGTGCGCCGGCTGCTCGGCATCCCCTTCGAAGGCACCACGTACGAGAGCTTCTTCGCCCTCGCCGACGTACGGATAGAGGGCGACCTGGTCCACGACGCCAACTACTACTTCTGCGGCCCCAAGGGCATCGTCGTCCTCGTCGGCCTGCCCGGTGGCCGCTTCCGGGTCTTCACCGCCGCCCCGCCCGGCACCGGCCGGGGCGACATCGACCTGCCCCTGCTGCAACGGCTCGTCGACGAACGCGGCCCGGGCGGCCTGCGGCTGACCGAACCGACCTGGACCACCGGCTTCGCCGTCCACGCCCGGCACGCCGAGCGGACCCGCGAGGGCCGGATCTTCCTCGCCGGCGACGCGGCCCACATCCACAGCCCGGCCGGCGGTCAGGGCCTGAACACCGGCGTCCAGGACGCCCACAACCTCGCCTGGAAACTCGCCCTCGCCCACACCGGACAGGCCGGCGACACCCTCCTCGACAGCTACGCACGCGAACGCGGGCAGGTCGCGCGCACCGTCATCCGCCAGGCCGACCTGCAGACCCGCGCCTGGACCCCCGGCAAGCGGTGGCAGGTCGCCCTGCGGGACGCGGCGCTGCGCACCGCCTCCGCCCTGCGCCTGCCGAACATCGGCTACGTGCCCATGCTGGCCGGACTCACCACCGTCTACCGCGACAGCGCCGCGGTCGGCCCGCGCGGCCGCGCCGGCGGCTTCACCACCGGCGCCCTCGTGCCCGACCACCCGGTGTGGGACCCGCGCACCCACCGCCGCACCCCGCTGCGGCTCGCCCTGGACGACTTGAAACTGACCCTGCTCGTGGCGACCCCGCACGGCGTCGCCGTGCCCGACGAGGCCGAGACCCTCGCCGCCGAACTGCGCGAGCAGCTCGGCGAGTCGGTCGACGTGCGCTACCTCGACACCACCTCGGGCGTGCTGAGCGACACGGCCGACCAGGCGCCCTACCTGGCCCGCCCCGACAAGCGCTGCACCCTCGCCCTGGCCCGCCCCGACGGCTATGTGGCCGTGTGCGGCGCCGAGGACGGCGCCCGGCTGGTCCGCGACTGGCTGCGCACCGCACTCGCCCCCACCCGCTGAACGAACCCGCACCCGCCCCGACGAAAGGCCCTCTGCCGTGTCCGTGATCCCCGAGTCCCACCGCGACCTGCTCGAACGCGCCCTCTTCGGCCACTTCGCCACCCTGCGCCCGGACGGATCCCCGCAGGTCAACCCGGTGTGGTTCCGGTGGGACGGCGAGCGGATCTGGTTCACCACCGAGACCCGCCGCTACAAGTACCGCAACGTCGCCAAGGACGCCCGCGCGGCCCTGTCCGTCAACGACCCCGACCAGCCCTACCGCTACCTAGAGGTGCGCGGCACCGTCGACCGGATCGTCGACGACCCCTCCACCGACGGCTTCTTCGAACTCGCCGACCGCTACGGCATGACGTTCGAACGCCCCATCCCCGACGCCCCCTACCGCGTCCTGCTCGGCCTGCGCCCCGAGCGCGTCTCCTTCCAGTGACCCGACCGACGCCCCGAAAGGCAGAACCGAGATGACCGACTCCCCGCAGCGCACCGCCGTCGTGACGGGCGCCGCCCGCGGCATCGGCGCGGCGACCGCCGAGCGGCTGGCCGCCGACGGATACGCGGTCGCCGTGCTCGACCTGGACGCGGCGGCCGGCGCCGACACCGTCGAAGCGATCACGCGGGCCGGCGGCCGGGCCGTCGCCGTCGGGGCCGACGTCGCCGACGAGGCGCGGGTCGCCGCGGCCGTCGAGGAGGTCACCGAGCGGCTCGGCGCCCCGACCGTGCTGGTCAACAACGCGGGCGTGCTCCGCGACAACCTGCTGTTCAAGATGGCCGCGGCCGACTGGGACACCGTCATCGGCGTGCACCTGCGCGGCGCGTTCCTGATGTCCCGCGCCGTCCAGAAGCACATGGTGGACGCCGGCTTCGGCCGCATCGTCAACCTCTCCAGCTCCTCCGCGCTCGGCAACCGCGGCCAGGCCAACTACTCCGCCGCCAAAGCCGGGGTACAGGGCCTGACCAAGACCCTCGCGATCGAACTGGGCCGCTTCGGCGTGACCGTGAACGCGGTGGCGCCCGGCTTCATCGCCACCGACATGACCGCCGCGACCGCCGCGCGCATGGGCATCACCTTCGAACAGTTCCAGCAGGACGGCGCCGCGCGGATACCCGTACGCCGCGTCGGTACGCCCCAGGACGTCGCCGGCGCGGTCTCCTATCTGGCGGGTGCGGACGCGGGGTTCGTCTCCGGCCAGGTCCTCTACGTCGCCGGCGGACCACTGAACTGAGAGCCCTGTCCGGACCGGACCCACGCCGAAGGGCCGGGCGCACTGTGCGCCCGGCCCTTCGGCACGCCGCTACCGGACCGGTTCGGTCACGGCCCGCCGCGCGTGCACCCGCCAGGCCAGCTCACCCCGGTCGAGCCGCACCCCGTAGCCGACGTACTGCTCCCGCGAGGACGGGAAGTCGGACCGCACGTGCACACCGCGGGACTCCTCACGGCGCAGCGCCGCCTCGACCACGGCCCGCGAGGCCGGCAGCAGATGCCGTACGTCGAGATACGCGCAGACCTGCGCGGCCGCGCCCGGACCCGCCGTCAGGCCGACGTGGCGCAGGCGCTGTTCGAGCACGCCGAGGTGGCCGAGCATCTGCGTCAGCCCCGCTGCGTCGCGCACCGGCCCCGCCTTCAGGTACATCCCGGTCCGCAGCTCGCGCAGGATCGCCTCGGCCGAGTCCGGTCCACGGCCCGCGAACCGGAAGCCCCCGGTGGGGCGCGGACCGCCGACCGCGGACGCCGTGGCACGCTCGGCCGCGGCATGGCGGCCGGCCAGCCGGCCCGTCGCGGCCGCCGCGGCGGGACCCTGCGCACCGCCGCAGGCGGCGCCGTGGATCCCGCCGACGGTGTCGCCCGCCGCGTACAGGCCGGGCACGCCGGTGCGGCCGCGGCCGTCGATCCGCAGACCGCCGAGGAGCGCCCGGGCCCGCGGCCGCACCGGCAGCACCGTGTCGCGGGTGACGTCGAAGCCCGCCTGGACGAGCCGGGCGTGCAGCGCGGGCCGCCGCTCGACGAAGGTGCGGGCGCCGGCGCCGAGTTCGAGGTGGACCGAGCCGTCGTCGAAGCCGCGCCCCGCCAGGACGCGCTGATGCACGGCGCGGGCGAGGTGCGGGCGCGAGAGCGGCGTGGGCCCCTCGGCGAAGCACTCGCCGAGCCGGTCCACCAGCCGGCACCGCGCCGACGCGAGCAGCTCCGTGACCGGGCTGCCGTCCCGGGCGATCACCTCGGTCACCAGACCGGCCGGGTCGAAGTCGACGAACTCCATGTCGATCGCCTCGGCGCCGGCCGCCAGACCGAGGGCGAGACCGTCGCAGGCGCTGTCCGCCGACGCGGAGGGCGCGTACATCGCGCTGCCGCCCCCGTCGGCCAGGACGACCGCGTCCGCGTCGAACTCGACACTCTCCAGCGTCCGCGTGTTCAGCGCGGCGAGGCCGCGCACCCGCCCCGCCGCGTCCAGCAGCACCTCGACGGCGCGCAGCCCCTGGTGCGCGCGGACCGTCCCGCCGCCCGCCGCGGCGGCCAGCCGCGCGGCCAGCACGGACCGCAACCGGCCGTTCAGCCACTCCTCGGCGGCGTCCGGGCCGAGCGCGCCGGCCGCCGGCGGCCGCGCGGGCCCGGCGGACGCGAACTGCGCCGCGAGCCGGCCGGCGCTGCGGCACACCTGCGCCACCACCACCGGGTCCCCGGCGTGCTCCCCCGACCGCAGCAACTCCTCGCCCCGGCCCGCGAACTCCCGCAGAGCGGCCGCCAGATGCGGCGCCTGCGCCCGCACGGCGGCGGGCGGCGCCGGCAGCGGCAGCAGGTCCTTGGTGACCAGGGTGACATCGGCGCCCGCGGCGGACGCCGACAGCGCGGCCGCCAGACCGGCGACCCCGGCGCCCACGACGACGACGGTGCTCATGAGAACTCCAGGGCGACGGGAAGGGCGGCGGCCATGACCGCACGCACCAGGCCGGGCGGGGCGGCGGGCGAAGGCACCGGGCGGGCCACCCATCGCCACACGAGACGGCGCAGTCGGTGCCGTGTGGTGCGCCGCGGCATCAGATGCCCCCGCCGGTGGCGACCAGACCGCCGTCCACGGTGACCGTCTGCCCCGTCACCCACGACGCGTCGTCGGAGGCGAGGTAGGCGACGGCCGCCGCGATGTCCTCGGGCGCGCCGAGCCGGCCCAGCGCGTAGTCGGCGGCTATCTCCGCCTCCCGCTCCTCGTACAGCTTGGCGGCGAAGCGGGTGCGCACGACCGCGGGCGCCACCGCGTTCACCCTGATCCGCCGCGGGCCCAGCTCCTGGGCGAGCTGCTGAGTGAGGTGGATCGCGGCGGCCTTGCTCGCGCCGTACGCGCCGATGCCGGTCGCCGGCCGCTGCCCGGCCACCGCCGTCATGTTCACCACGGAGCCGCCGTGCTCGCCCATCCAGGCGCGCCGCGCCTGCCGGAGCCAGCCGAGCCCCGCGATCACGTTGACGTCGAAGAGCTTGCGCAGCGCGCTGTCCGGCTGGTCGAGCACCTCACCGAAGACCGGGTTGATCCCGGTGTTGTTGACGAGGACGTCCAGCCGGCCGAACGTCGCCACCGTGTGGTCGACGGCGGCCGCCTGGTGCGCGGGGTCGTCGGTTTTGCCGGCGACGGCCACGGCGTGCCGGGCGCCGCCCAGCAGGGCCACCGCCTCGGCCAGCGGTCCGGCGGACCGTGCCGTCAGGCACACCCGCGCGCCTTCGGCGACGAGCCGCTCGGCCACGGCGAGACCGATGCCCCGGCTGGCCCCGGTGACGAGGGCGACGCGGCCCTGGAAGCGCGGGGCGGGAACTGGTGCGCTCACGGTGCTGGTACCTCCATGGATCGGAACAGGTGGGGCCGGCGCGACCGCCGGTGGACGTGACGGAGCAGGGGCCGTCCGTGCGGGGGAGCTGACGGACGGCCCCTGCGGGCCGGAAGACCGGAGCCGACCACTGGCAGAGCGCGCCCGGCCTTCCTCGAAAATGCTAGGCAGCGCGCCGCCGGCCGGATATTCCTCTTCGGTGGTGCGCCATGCCTCTTCGGGAACACCACGCGGAACATCCCGCAGCCGAGAACGGGCGCAGTCCGGCGTTCAACCGGCCCGCGCCAGCGGCACGTGCGAGACCAGAAGGTCCCTTCTGCTGGCCACCCCGATCTTCTGCAGCACGTTGCTGACATGGTTTTTGACGGTCTGCCGGGCGAGATGCAGTTCACCCGCGATCTCGTCGTTCGAATACCGGCCCAGAAGCAGCCCGAGCACCTGTTGCTCCCTGGCCGTGAGCCCCGGGATCCGGGCGGGCTCCTCGTCCCGCGGGCCGGGGTGCGCGTGCTCGCGCAGGTACCACACGGGCCGGCCCGCGGCGAGGGTGTCCACCGCCTGCCGCAGCCGCTCCGGGCTCGCCGTGCGGTGGACGAAGCCGTCCGCGCCGCTCGCCAGGCACGCGGCCACCACGGCGGGGTCGTCGGCACCGGTGAAGATCAGCACGGCGGGCGGCGTGGCCAGCCGTTTGGCCTGGCGGCACAGGACGAGCCCGTCGCCGCGGCGTTCCAGGTCCACGTCGCTGATGACCACGTCCGCGCGCAGCCGGCGCACCAGCTCGAACGCCTCCTGCCGGCCGCTCGCCTGCTCGGCCTCGTCCACGGCGCCGGAGTGCCGGATCAGCGAGGCCACCGCCCGGCGGGAGACCGGGAAGGGGTCGGCCACCACGGCGGTGCGGTAGCGGGCCAGACCCTGGCTCGGGTCAGGATCCGCCATTTCCCTGTTTCTTCTCATTGCTCACTCACACCTCCGTACGAGAAAGGGGAAAGGGGTCACCGACTCCTTCCTGCGGGGGTGGCCAGAAACTAACGGCCGCCCGGCGCGTCCGGGGCGGAAAACACCTCGGTCGTTCGCCTCGACCCCCCTTTCGGACCCGGGCGCCACCGGCGGAGATATCCCGATGCCTCGTCGGGGGAGCGCCGCAGGAAACACGCGGATGTCACCAACGGCCGCGGCCGTTCTCCCTGCGGCGACGTGACAGCCGGGCCCCCGGCCGATCCGCTTAGCGTGGCCGGACCGAGTTGCGTCCACGACGCGAAGGAGTTCTTGATGACCACCGTTCCGCACGCCGGCCCACCGGTGCCCGCGCCGACCGACGGACCCACCCCGGCAGACCCCGAGGGACGGGAACTGGAGACCCTCGTCGCCCGCACCAGCGCCTCCATGCACGAACGGCTGGAGGAACTCGCCGCCGTCCAGGGCCGGCTCGTCGCCGGCGACGACCCCGCGGCCACCGAACGCCAGCACGCCCGCGGCAAGCGCACCGTCCGTGAGCGCATCGAACTGCTCCTGGACAAAGGGTCGTTCACCGAGGTGGAAGGGTTGCGCAGGCACCGTGCCACCGGGTTCGGCCTGGAGGCGAAGAAGCCGTACGGCGACGGCGTCGTGACCGGCTGGGGCACCGTCGACGGCCGCCAGATATTCGTCTACGGACACGACTTCCGCGTCTTCGGCGGCGCGCTCGGCGAGGCCCACGCCCAGAAGATCCACAAGATCATGGACATGGCCGAGGCGGCCGGCGCCCCGCTCGTCGCGCTCAGCGACGGGGCCGGGGCCCGCATCCAGGAGGGCGTGACGGCCCTCGCCGGCTACGGCGGCATCTTCACCCGCAACGTCCGCTGCTCCGGTGTGATCCCGCAGATCAGCGTCATCCTGGGCCCGTGCGCCGGCGGCGCCGCCTACTCACCGGCCCTGACCGACTTCGTCTTCATGGTCCGCGGCACCGCCCAGATGTACATCACCGGCCCCGACGTGGTGCGGGCCGTCACCGGCGAGGAGGTCAGCCACGACGAACTCGGCGGCGCCGACGTCCACTCCGCGCGCTCGGGCGTCTCGGCCTTCGTCCACGACGACGAGGAGTCCTGCCTGGCCGACGTACGCCACCTGCTGTCGCTGCTGCCCGCCAACAACCGCGAACTGCCCCCGCAGGTGCTCTGCGACGACCCCGAGGACCGGCCCGGCGACGTCCTGGTCAACCTGGTGCCCGCCGACCCGCACCAGGCCTACGACATGCGCCGCGTCATCGAGGAGATCGTCGACGACGGCGACTGGTTCGAGGTCCACGAACACTGGGCCCCCAACCTCCTGGTCGGCCTCGCCCGGCTCGACGGCCACACCGTCGGCATCGTCGCCAACCAGCCGATGGCCGGCGCCGGCGCACTCGACATAGCGGCCTCCGAGAAGGGGGCGCGGTTCGTCCAGTTCTGCGACTCCTTCAACATCCCCCTGCTCACCCTCGTCGACGTCCCCGGCTTCCTGCCCGGCACCGACCAGGAGCACGACGGCATCATCCGGCGCGGCGCCAAACTGCTCTACGCCTACTGCGACGCCGGCGTCCCCCGCATCCAGGTCATCCTGCGCAAGGCCTACGGCGGCGCGTACATCGTCATGGACTCCCGCTCCATCGGCTGCGACCTCTCCTTCGCCTGGCCCACCAACGAGATCGCCGTCATGGGCGCCGAAGGCGCCGCGGGCGTCGTCTTCCGCAAGGAGATCGCCGCCTCCGACGACCCCGACGCCACCCGGGCCCGGCTGGTCGCCGCGTACAAGGACCAGCTGATGCACCCCTACTACGCCGCCGAACGCGGACTGGTCGACGACGTCATCGACCCCCGCACCACCCGGCAGGCACTCGTGCGGGGCCTGCGGATGCTGCGCACCAAGCACGCCCGGCTGCCCGACCGCAAGCACGGGAACCAGCCCGTATGAGCACCGCCGACGCGACACCGCAGATCGTGCGGGTGGTCCGCGGCAGCGCCGACGCCGACGAACTCGCCGCCGTCGTCGCGGTCCTGCACGCACTGGCCGCCCGCGGCGACAGCGCACCGGACAGCCCCCCGGCCCCGCGGCCCCGAGCCGGCTGGAGCCACCACAGCAGACGTCCCCCCGCGCGCACCTGGCGTGCAGCACCGCCGGGCGCACGTGCCTGACCGAGGAGACAGGGATGAGCGCACCGCGACTGGAGCCCCCGCGCAACCGGGGCAGAGGACCGGACACCACACCGTCCGGAGTCAACCGTGAACTCCTGCGCCGCCACGCGGACCAGCTCGCCGAACTGGCGGGCGTGCTCCGCGCACTCGACCTCCCCGACCCGGCCGTGCACCTGGGCGGCGCCGAACCGGTCGCCGCCCAGATCGTCCACCGCGCCCTGCACCACACCGTGCTCGCCCAGGTCACCCTCTCCGCCGCCACCGACGGCGACCAGCCCGCACTGCTGGGCCGCCTCCACTCCGAACTGCTGCTGCGCCACAGCGACGTACGGCTGCTGCTGCCCTCGCGGCTGCTCGGCGACGAGGACGCCATGGACCGGCTGCGCGCCCTCGCGGACCAGGGCGCCCAGATCCGCCTCGCCCCCTCCGACCTGCCCACCTCGGCGGTCTACGACCGCACGACCGCCCTGGTCCCCGTGGACCGCGCCGCCCGGCTCGCGGTGGTCCGCGACCCCGGCCTCACCCACGCCCTCAGCACCCTGCACACCGCCGTGTGGAACCAGGCCGCCGACCTCTCCGCCTACGAGCCGCACCGGCTCACCTGGGCCGAGGACGGCACCGCCGCCCGGGTCCTGCTCGCCCTCGGCCGCGGCCACACCGACGCCCGCGCCGCCCGCGAACTGGGCCTGTCCGTCCGCACCTACCGGCGCCACGTCGCCGACCTGATGTCCCGGCTGAGCGCCGGCTCCCGGTTCCAGGCGGGCGTACGCGCCGCCCAGGCCGGCCTCATCGATCCGCCGTGAGAGCCCGGTCGGTCAGCGCGGCCGCCGCGCCGGTGTAGGCGGCGGGGTCGAGCAGTTCGGCGAGCCGCTCGGTGGCCAGACCCGCGGCGCGGACCCGCTCGTCGGCCCCGAGCACCGACACCAGCGGCCGCCCGCTCGCGCCGGAGCACGCCACCGCCTCGGTGAGCACGGCCCGCGCCGCGGCCCGGCCCAGCGCCCCGGCCAGATGGGCGGTGAGCCGCTCGGTCACCAGCTGCCCGCCGGTCAGCTCCAGATTGGCGCGCATCCGCGCCGGGTCCGGGCGCACCCCGCCGGCCAGTTCGGCGGCGCACCGCGCGGCGCCGCCGGTGAGCCGCAGCGCCTCGCGCAGCGGCTGCCACTCGGCGTGCCAGGCACCCGCGGAACGCTCGTCCTCCGACAGCAGCGCCTGCGCGAGCCCCGCGGCCAGATGCGGCACCTGCAGGGCAGCGCTGCGGATCAGCGTGGACAGCACCGGGTTGGCCTTGTGCGGCATCGCCGAGGAGACCCCGCGCCCGGCCGGCGCCGGCTCCGCCGCCTCACCGGTCTCGGTACGGCTGAGCAGTTGCACGTCCAGCGCGAACTTGCCGAGCGCGCCCGCCGTGAACGCCAGCGCCGCCCCGAGGTCGGCGAGCGGGGTGCGCAGCGCGTGCCACGGCAACCCGGGCGCCGCGAGCCCCGTCTGCGCCGCGAACGCCCGCACCAGCTCCTCGCCGTACACGCCGGGCCGGGTGACGCCGGCGTCCACGGCCGCGTACTCCAGATATCCGGCCAGGGTGCCCGCCGCGCCGCCGAGCGCGACCGGCAGCCCCCGCGCCACCCGGTCAAGACGGTCGCGGGCGTCGAGCACCAGCCGCCGCCACCCGGCCGCCTTCAGGCCGAACGTCGTCGGCACCGCCTGCACCGCGAGCGTCCGCCCCGCCATCGGCGTGGCCCGGTGCCCCGCGGCCAGCCGCGCCAACCGCCGCACGCACGCGTCCAGATCACCGCGGACGAGCGTCAGCGCGCGCCGCGCCACCAGCATCGCGCCGGTGTCGAACACGTCCTGGCTGGTCGAGCCGCGGTGCACGTACTCGGCCGCGGCCCCGTCCTGCCGGGCCACCACCGCGGTGAACGCCGACACCAGCGCCACCACCGGATTGCCGGTCTCCCGCGCGGCGAGCGCGACCGCCCGCACATCCAGCAGCTCCGCCCGCGCCAGCCGCGTGATGGTGCGCGCCGCCGCCTCGGGCACCGTGCCCAAGGACGCCTGCGCCCGGGCCAGCGCGGCCTCCGCGTCCAGCATCGCCTGCAACCAGGCCACGTCCCCGACCGCGGCCTCGACCGGGCTGCCCGCCCGCACCGGCGACAACAACCCCAGGTCGGCCGCCGCGCCCGCGCCGCTCACGCCGCCACCCGCACCGGCGTCGCGCCGGACACGTCACCCGCATCCACCGCCCGGCCCGCCGCGAGCGCCGCGCGGGCGATGGCGTCGGAGTCGCCCAGCGTCACCGAGCCGACCCCGGGACGGATCCCGGCGGCGGTGACCCAGTGCACGCCCTCGGTCGGAACGCCGTAGGCGAACCGCCGCGGATGCGCCGTGCCGCGCGCGTCCACGACGCGGTACGGCCGCCCGGTCACCGCGAGCCCGCCCGTCTCGTACCCGCCCGCCACCGACGGCACCCGCAGCAGCCGCGCCTGCCCGGTCGCGAGCAGCCGGTGCAGCAGCGGATCCCCGGTCCGGCGCAGATCCGGCTCCGGCAGCCGGGCCTCGACCAGGACGGCCGCCCGCACCCGCGGCCCCGGCACCACCTGCGACCAGGCCACGAAGGCGGGCTCGGGTCCCTTGTCGTCCAGCTCCACCCGCAGCTCCGGGCCCAGCACCTCCAGGACGCCCGCCTCGATCAGGGCGGCCATCTCCTCGATCCGCGCCGCCGGCGGGCCGATCGACAAGAACGCGTTGAGCGGGGTGTACCAGCCGTCCAGTTCGTCGCGGTGCGACGCGCCGTCGAGACCGCGGTGCTCGACCGCGATCCGGATCTCGTTGCGCAGGTCGCGCAGGACGTCCAGAGCCGCCTTGAGCGGCCCCTCGACGTTGCCCTGCCGGGCCGCGCGCAGATCCCCGGCCAGGTGGGCGAGGAGCCAGGACCGGAACGCCGCCCGGTCGGCGAAGGTACGGCCGCCGTACGGACGGGCGACCCGCTCCCAGTCCCACCGGTCGGGCCCGGCGACGCCGAACCGGTCCAGCACCGCGCTCTCCTGCGCGGGCCCCCGGGCGGCCACATAGGCGTCCACCAGGGCGTCGCGTTCCGCGCCCCGGCCGCGCGCGGCGAGCAGCGCACCGTAGTAGACGCTCTCCACCTCCTTGGCGATCAGCGGCCACAGCCGGTCCCGGAAGCCGAGGCCGCGGCCGCCGCTCTCCTTGCGCAGCCGCTCGGCACACTGCTCGGTCAGCACCCGCGGCACGTGCCGGCCGTGCGCGCCCTTCTGGTTCTCGCCGCGCGCCGCGTACGGCACACCACGCCGCGACCCCGCGTACAGGCGCGGCTCACGGCCGCTCGCGCGGTACACCAGCGTGCCGCCCGCCGCGCGGACGAAACGTCCGCCGCGACCGGCGGTGAGGAGCGCCATGTGGTCGAAGAAGTTCAGGCCCAGGCCGCGCAGCAGCACCGCGGAGCCGGGCGCGACACCGGACAGGTCCACGTCCGCGGGGTTGGCGGGGCGCACGTGCCGCAGCCCGAGCCGGGCCGCCGCGCGGGCCGTGCGGACCTCGGACTCCGAGGGCCGCAGCGGCACATGGCCCTGCGCGCTGACCACCGCGTCCACGCCGTCCAGGACGGTGCCGTCCTCCAGCTGCACGCGCTGCGGGCCGCCGGGCCGCCCGGCGTCGTCCAGGGCGACGGCACGGCAGCCGTGCACCCGCACCGTGACGTGCGCGGGCGCCGCCGCGACCACGCGGGCGAACGCCTCCTTCAGGTACTGCCCGTACAACGCCCGCGTCGGATAGCTGTCCGGACCGAGCCGCGCCGCCTCGTCCCGCACCTGCTCCGCCTCCCGGCCGCCACCGGGGCTCGGCGCCCGACCGGCGAGGTCCCGGGCCCACTCGTACAGGCTGGGGCCCGGCTCGACGGGGCCGGCGATCTCGGCGCTGTCGTCGGTGTACACGCTCACCTGGGAGGCCACCGTGTTCATCAGCAGGTGCCGGGACTGGCCGGTACGCCACACCCGGCCGGCGCCCGCCGGATGCGGGTCGACGACGTGCACGGTCACGGCCGCGTGGCGCGGCGCGGCCCGCTCGTTGGCACAGAGCCGTTCGAGGACGGACAGGCCGCGCGGGCCGGCGCCGATGACGCAGATCTGTACTTCGCTGGCGTCGAGCGCCATGACAACCTCCGGAAAACGGGGACAGGGTGAACCGGTGGAGTGGGGGGCCGCCCCGCCGCGTACGGCGGCGTCAGCGGCATACGGCGTCAGCCGCGTACGGCGGAACGGGCCAGCGACGCCACGGCGTTGGCGATGATCCGGCGGCCCGCCGAGCCGCCCGCCGTCATGATCGACTCGGGGTGGAACTGCACGGCGGCCAGCGGCCGGGTGCGGTGCTCGACCGCCATGACCACCCCGTCCTCGGTGACCGCCGTGACCCGCAGCTGCGGCGGCAGCTGCTCGGGACGCGCGTACAGCGAGTGGTAGCGGCCCACCTCGAACCGCTCGGGAAGCCCCGCGAGCAGCCGCCCGCCGTCACCGACCGCGCTGATCCGCGACGGCTTGCCGTGCACGGGGGCGGCCAGCGTGCCGAGCGCGCCCCCGCAGTGCTCCACCAGGCCCTGCAGGCCCAGACAGACGCCGAACACCGGGATGCCGAGCCGCTCGGTGAGGTCGAGGGTCGCCGAGAGACCGAAGTCGGCGGGGCGGCCCGGGCCCGGGGAGAGCACCACGAGATCCGGCCGCTCCCGCTCGATGACCGGCAGATGCCGGCCGGCCCGGTACGTGCTCACGCGGGCGCCGGTCTGGCGCAGATAGTCGGCCAGGCAGTGGGCGAAGGAGTCACGGTGGTCGACGAGGAGCACCCGCAGCCCGTCCCCCACCCCCTCGCCCGCGCCGTCCGGGACGCCGCCCCCGCCCGGCCCGGCCGCCGCGCCCTGCGGCTCCGGCTCCAGCGCCCGCAGCAGCGCGCGGGCCTTCAGCTCGGTCTCACGCTCCTCCAGAGCGGGCTCGGAGTCGTGCAGCAGCGTCGCCCCGGCCCGCACCACCGCCACCCCGTCGCGCACCTGGATCGTGCGCAGCGTCAGCACCGTCTCCAGCGTCCCGTCCAGACCGATCCGGCCCACCGCGCCGCCGTACCAGCGGCGCGGCGAACGCTCCACGTCCTCGACGAACTGCACGGCGGCGAGCTTGGGCGCGCCGGTCACGGTGACCGCCCACAGGTGCGCGAGAAGGGCGTCGAGCGCGTCCCGGTCGGTCCGCAGCCGCCCCTCCACCCGGTCCACGGTGTGGATGACCGCCGAGTAGCGCTCGATACGCCGCCGGTCGGTGACCCGCACCGACCCCGGCACGCACACCTTCGCCTTGTCGTTGCGGTCGACGTCCGTGCACATGGTCAGCTCGGACTCCTCCTTGGCGGAGCCGAGCAGTTCGCGGACCCGGGCCGCGTCCTCGAAGGCGTCGCGGCCGCGCGGCGCGGTGCCGCTGATCGGTGAGGAGCGCACCATCAGGCACTGCCCCGCCGGCCCCTCCTCGCGGTCCACGTCGACGAACATCTCCGGGGACGCCCCGACCAGGTACTCGCCTTCGCCGAGATGGGCGAGGAGGCTGTGCGGGGCCGGGTTCTGCGCGCGAAGCCGCCGGAACAGCTCGGACGGCCGCCGGGTCGCGGGCCGGCGGAAGACCTGCCCGGGCACCACCTCGAACAGCTCGCCCTGCTCGAACAGCGGCATCGCCCGCCGCACGACGTCCGCGTACGCGCCGGGCGCGTGGTCACGTTCCTCGGCGGGCCGGCCCGGCCGGTAGGGCGTGCGGTCCGTCGCCCGCGCCAGCCCGTCGGTGGCGGCCCCGCCGAAGGTGAACTCGTAGCGGTGCGCCGTGGCCAGATCCCGGCGCAGGTCCAGGTCGAGGATCTCGTCCGGCAGATGCAGCACGAGGTCGCGGTCGCCCGGGTCGCGCCGGCTGCGCAGCCGCACCGGGTCGAGCTGGAAGATCAGGTCGTAGCCGAACGCGCCGTACAGGCCGAGGAGGTCACCGTCCGGTCCGGCCAGCGCGCCGACCAGGGCCCGCAGCACACCGAACACCCCGGCCCGCCGGGTCCGCTCCTCCTCGGCGAACTCCCCCTCGGCGGCCGGTGCCACACCGCTGACCCGGTCCTCGCCCGCCGCCCGTAGCTCCATCGTGCCGGCCACGGCGGCCCGTACCGCGGGCAGCAGCACCCGGCCGCGGTCGTTGAGCGCGCGCACCGTCACCCGCCGGCCGCGGACGTCGATCTCCAGCGGCGGATCGACGTACCCGATGATCCGGTCGTGGCCGCGGAACAGCAGCAGGCCGCGCCGCTCGTCCAGGGCGCGTTCCAGCGCGGCACGGACACCCGCGGCGGAGCCGGCCGGCTCGACGGCGCGCCGCACCCCGACCCCGGACGGGGTGATCCAGTGAGCGCCCGGTGCGAGGGCGGAGACGGCCGACGCGGCCTCCAGGAGGGACATGCGAACTCTCTTTCCGACGGCTGGGGAGGTGGGGGCGGCGGCCCGAGGGTCGGCCGCTGCCAGGGAACGGAACACGGCGGTGGCGCGCTCCGCAGAGGCCACCGCTTTGTAGATC
>NZ_JBEXOS010000026.1:0-95402 GCF_040611655.1 Streptomyces sp. NPDC006552 | reverse complement strand
GTTGTGGTGGTCGGCTCCGCGGGCCGCTCGCTGCGCCGCCATCTGGGCGCCGCCCGGGCCGGGGCGGCCCGGGCGGGGGCCGCCCGCCGGGGCGTGGGGGGAGGCGGCGACGTTCATGCTGCGGGCTCTCCGATGCGTACGAGAGCGTCCACGACCAGGTCCCAGAAGCGGGTGTGGTCCAGGTCGACGGCGACCTGGGTGTGGCAGTCGGCGGGTGCGGGGGAGCGCAGGTCGGTCACCGTCATGCCGAGGGTGAGCGCGCCGCGCAGCTCGATGTCGACGGGTGCCTTGCGTACGGTCATGACGGCCGGGTCGATCACGTACGCCACGGCGCACGGGTCGTGCACGGGCGGGTGCTCGAAGCCCTGGTTCTCGCGGTAGGCCTCGCGGAAGAACTCCAGGAGCTCCAGGACGAAGCGGGCGGGCGCGGTGCCGACGGCCTTGATCTTCTCCTCGACGGCGGGGGTGGCGAGGGCCTGGTGGGTGAGGTCGAGGCCGACCATCGTGACCGGCCACGTCTCGTTGAAGACGATGTGCGCGGCCTCGGGGTCGATGACGATGTTGAACTCGGCGACCGCGCTCCAGTTGCCCTCGTGGAAACCGCCGCCCATCAGCACGACCTCGCGCACGCGCTCGACGATGCGGGGCTCCTTGCGCGCGGCCAGGGCGATGTTGGTCAGGCCCGCGGTCGGCACGATCGTGATCTCGCCCGGCTCGTGCGCCATGACGGTGTCGATGATGAGGTCGACGGCATGCCGGGGGTCCAGCTCGGTGGTGGCCTCGGCGAGCGCGGGGCCGTCGAGGCCGGTGTCGCCGTGGATCTCCGCGGCGGTCTCGATGTCACGGACGAGGGGCCGCGCGCAGCCGGCCGCGAACGGCACCCCGGTGATCCCGGCGATCGCGGCCACCGACAGGGCGTTGCGGGTCACCTTCTCCAGGGTCTGGTTCCCGACGACGGTGGTCACGGCCACCAGGTCGATGTCGGGGTTGCCGTGCGCGAGGAGCAGGGCGATCGCGTCGTCGTGCCCCGGGTCGCAGTCGAGAATGATCTTCCTGGCCAACGGAATGAGCCCCTTTGCTCCGGAGCACCGTCGCTCCGGTCGAATAACTGTCCAGGAACAGCTCACCTGCCTGCTCCCGCATTGTCAACGCGCGTAGATGCCCCGGATGGGATGATCCGCCACACGCCCGCCGCCCACGACGGCCTCCTCCGCAGCCGGCCGACAGGGCCTCTCACGGCCCCTCACGCCCCCTCACGCCCCCTTCCGGCCGCCCCGGGGCCGTCCCCCGCCGTCCCGTGGGCCGGACAGGCATGGGCAGCGGACCCCTCCTGCGGTTAAGGTCGCAGCGGCGCGACTGCCTTGACGCGAGCAAGGCCAGAACAGCAAGGGGAGCAAGGTGGCGGACGCTGCACAGGCCGCGCGGCACGTGTTGATCGCGGCGGACAAGTTCAAGGGGTCGCTCACCGCGGTTCAGGTCGCCGAGCGGGTGACCGCGGGGCTGCGCCGGGCCGCGCCCGGCGTCGAGATCGCCGCCGTGCCGGTCGCGGACGGCGGCGACGGCACCGTCGCGGCGGCACTCGCCGCCGGGTTCCAGCGCCGTGAGGTGCGGGTGAGCGGGCCGCTCGGCGAGCCGGTCACCGCCGCGTACGCGCTGCGCGAGGGCACGGCCGTCGTGGAGATGGCGGAGGCCTCGGGCCTCCAGCTGCTCCCCGAGGGGGTCTTCGCCCCGCTCACCTCGACCACGTACGGCTCCGGCGAACTCATCGCCGCGGCGCTCGACGCCGGGGCCCGCTCGATCGTCTTCGGCGTCGGCGGCAGCGCCACCACGGACGGCGGCGCCGGCATGCTGGCCGCGCTCGGCGCCCGGTTCCTGGACGCCGCGGGCGCGCCCGTCGGGCCCGGCGGCGGCGCCCTGGCGGGCCTCGCCTCCGCCGACCTGTCCGGCCTCGACCCGCGCCTCGCCGACGTCGAGATCGTGCTGGCCAGCGACGTCGACAACCCGCTCACCGGTCCCAAGGGCGCGCCCGCCGTCTACGGCCCGCAGAAGGGGGCGTCGCCGCAGGACGTGGCCGAGCTGGACGCGGCGCTCGCCCACTTCGCGAAGGTGCTGGGTGACTCCGTCGGTCCCCGGGTCCTTGAGTACGCGGAGTCGCCGGGGGCCGGCGCGGCGGGCGGTATCGGGTTCGGGGCCCTGGTCGGGCTCGGGGCGAGTTTCCGGCCCGGGATCGAGGTCATGCTCGACGTCCTCGGCTTCGCGCCCGCGCTGGAGCAGGCCACGCTCGTGATCACCGGTGAGGGTTCCCTCGACGAGCAGACCCTGCACGGCAAGGCCCCCGCCGGGGTGGCCGCGGCGGCGCGGGCCGCGGGCGTCGAGGTGATCGCGGTCTGCGGCCGTCTCGCGCTGTCGCCTGCGGCGCTTGGGCGGGCCGGGATCAGGCGGGCCTATGCGTTGACCGATGTGGAGCCGGATGTGGCGCGGTGCATTGCGGAGGCGGGGCCCATTCTGGAGGCGGTCGCGGAGCGCATCGGAACGGATTTCCTGACCTGACCCGGGGTGCGCTGCCGGGCTCGGCCCGCGTCGTGGCTGGCCTGGGTGGTCCGTCGGCGCACCCGCCGCGGGGCTTCTCGCGCAGTTCCCCGCGCCCCTGAGATGCGCACTGCGTGCGCCATCTCATCGGGAGACCGCGGCGCAGCCGACGAACTGCCCTGGGGGCGCGGAAAACTGCGCGCCCGGCCCCCGCCGGCGGGGCAGCCGAAGAGCTACCTGGGGGCGCGGGGAACTGCGCGCCCAGCCCCCACCGGCGGGGCAGCCGACGAACTGCCTTAGGGGCGCGGGGAACTGCGCGACGAGCCCCCACCGGCGGGTAGGCGACGAACTGCCTTGGGGGCGCGGGGAACTGCGCGACGAGCCCCCACCGGCGGCGCAGCCGAAGAGCTACCTAGAGGGGCGCGGGGAACCGCGCGTTCGGCCCCGGCCGGGGTGTACCCGGGCGGACAGGGAGCGGCACAAGGCCCGCTCAGCCCGGCGCCAGCCGATACGCGTCGAGCGCCAAGGTCATCTCCATCAGATCCCGAGGCCGCGACAACGACCGCGAGGTCAACTGCTCCAGCCGCCGCAACCGGTTGAACACCGTGTTCCGGTGGCAGTACAACCGCCCGGCCGCCCGCCCCGCAGACCCCTCACAGGCCAGCCACGCATCCAGCGTCTCCAACAGCACGGCCCGGTCCCCCGGTTCGAGCGCGAGGAGTTCCCCGAAGACGCCCGAGACGAGGCGCTGCGCCAGATCCGGCTGGCTGACCACGAGCGCCGTCGGCATCCGCCGGTCGAGCCGGACGACCCCCGTGGTCTCCGGCGCACAGGTGCGCAGGGCGAGTTCGGCGAGGCGGCGCGCGTGGCCGAGTTCCGCGAGCCCCGCGACGACCGGACTCATCCCGCCGGGCCCCGGGCACCGCCCGTCAAGGAGCGCCGCCAGTTCGTCGAGCTCCCGGCCCGCGCCGAGCGCCACCACCCCCACCTCGCAGTCCGCCCGCATCCGCCACACGAACCGGAACCCCGGGTCCGTCACGCGCCGGTGGAAGGACTCCCGCCCGTCCCGCCGCTCGGCCCGCAGCACCACGACCGCGTACGGGCCGTGCTCGGGCAGATCGAGCCCGGCCGCCGCCCGCGCCGCGAGCCCCGGCGCGGGGCGCCCCTCCAGGAGCGCGTCGAGCAGGGCCTGTGTCTGCTCGTCGGTACGGCGCCGCAGCTCCAGCTCCGTGGCGCGGTACGCCTCCGACGCCGCCTCGGCCTGGGCGTCGACCGCCGCCCACACCATCGTCGCCGAGCGCATCAGCGCCGACAGCCGGTCGGGTTCGCCGCCCGCGCTCTCCATCAGGGCGTCCCAGACGAGGTAGCCCGCGTTGCGGTAGGCGTGCACCAGCAGATCCAGGGGCAGCCCCTGACCGGCGCGGCGCCGGCCCGCCTCCTCCGCGTAGGCGAGGTCCCGGCGCGGTGAGTCGGGAGGCGCCGAGATCGTCTCGACGCCGATCCGCATCGCGTCCTCGGCCTCCCGCCACTGGACGTCGTAGGGCAGCACCCGGGCGTACACGTCGGAGAACGCGAAGAGTTGCCGCAGGTGCTCGTCGACCAGCTCGGGCACCCGTTCCAACAGGGTCGTGCACGCCTCCTTCAGCAGCTTCCAGTCCTGCCCGGTGCGATGCCTGCGCCCGCCCATCGCTCCTCCTCGACAACCCGTAAAGCGACGGCAAAGGACTCGGTCCCTGTGCGGAGGATGCCATCCCGCGCCCGCGCCGGGCAGGGCCCTGACACGGGGTCTTGTGCGCGTGCACAACCGAGGTGCCCGGGCGCTGGGCCCGCGCAGCGATTCCCGGGCCGCCCGTGGACGGGCCGCCCGCACGGTGCTGTCGTGAGCGCCACCGGTCCAGGAAGGGACACAGAGTGACCGATGCACAAGGGGAGGGCCTCGCCGTCGACGACGTGTCGGTCGGCTACGGCCCCGTACGCGCCCTGCGCGGCGTGACGCTACAGGTGCCGCAGGGCGCCGTCGTCGCCGTGCTCGGCGGCAACGGCGCGGGCAAGACGACCCTGCTGCGCGCCGTCTCGCGCACGCTGGGATTCCACGGTGGGACGCTCACGTCCGGGCAGGTGCGGTTCGGCGGACGCCGGATCAGCGCGCTGCCCGCCGACCGGGTCGTGGCCGCCGGGGTCTGCCAAGTGCCCGAAGGGCGCCGGGTGTTCGCCCGGATGACCGTCGCCGACAATCTGCGGGCCGGCGCGCTCGGCTCCACCGGCTCGCGCGCCGGCAAGGCGGCGGCGCTGCGCCGCGTCCACGAACTCTTCCCGGTCCTCGCCGACCGGGCGCACCAGCGCGCCGGGCTGCTGTCCGGCGGCGAACAGCAGATGCTCGCGGTCGCCCGCGCCCTGATGGCGGGCCCGCGGCTGCTGCTGCTCGACGAACCCTCGCTGGGCCTCGCCCCGCTGATGGCGGCCCGGATCGCCGACACGATCCGGGAGATCAACGCCCAGGGCGTCTCCGTCCTGCTCGTCGAGCAGAACGCGGCGCTCGCGCTGCGGCTCGCCACGCACGCGTACGTCCTGGAGGTCGGCGAGATCACCCTGCACGGCCCCGCGGACGACCTCGCGGGCTCCGACGAGGTGCGCCGCCGCTACCTGGGCGTCGTCGACGAGACGGCCGCCGCGGACGCCTCCGGCGGCGCGACGCACGCCCCGGTCCTGCGCCGCTGGGGAGGTGCCCGATGACACCGCCGGCCACGACCTGCGCGGTTGCGCCGCCCGTCCGCGGACCGGTCCTCGCGCGCGTGATCCGCACGACGGGCGGGCGACCGTCCCCGGGGCCCGGAGGTGGCTGGTGACCACCACGACCGCGACCGGCACCGACATCCCGCCCCTGCGCGTGCGCGACCTGACCGTGCGCTTCGCCGGGCTCACCGCCCTCGACGCGGTCAGCCTCACCGTCGCGCCCGGCACCGTGCACGCGGTGATCGGACCCAACGGCGCGGGCAAGTCCACCTGCTTCAACGTGCTCTCCGGCGTCTACCGGGCCACCGCCGGCAGCGTCCACCTCGGCGAGCGGGAACTCACCGGCCTGCCCCCGCACCGCATCGCCGGGCTCGGCGTGGCCCGCATCTTCCAGAACCTGGCGCTGCCCCCGCGCACCACGGTCGCCGACAGCCTGCTGCTCGGCCGCCACCGCCTGACCCGTACCGGCTTCCTCGCCGCGGGGCTGCGGCTGCCCACCGCCGTCCGCGAGGAACAACGGCACCGCGAACGGGTGCGGGAGATCGCCGAGTTCGTCGGCATCGCCGGCCAACTCGCCACCCCCACCGGGGCCTTGCCCTACGGCCAGCAGAAGCTGGCCGAACTCGCCCGCGCCCTGTGCATGGAGCCCCGCGTCCTGCTGCTCGACGAGCCCGTCGCCGGAATGACGGCGGACGAGCGGCGCCGTACCGCCGCCGTCATCGCGGGCGTCCGCGACAGCCTCGGCATCTCCATCGTCCTGGTCGAACACGACATGGGAGTCGTCATGCGCCTCGCCGACGAGGTCACGGTCCTCGACTTCGGCCGCCGGATCGCCGGCGGACCGCCGGAGCGCGTCCAGAACGACCCGGCGGTGATCCAGGCGTACCTGGGCGCGCCCGCCGAAGACACCGCGCGAGACAGCGCGGAAGGGGAGGCCACGGCGTGACCACGTTCCTCGAACTCCTCCTCAACGGCCTGTCGATGGGCTCCGTCTACGCCCTCATCGCCCTCGGCTTCGTCGTCATCTTCCGCGCCACCGAGGTCGTCAACTTCGCCCACGCCTCCCTGCTGCTCGCCGGCGGCTACGTCACCGCCACCCTCCACGACGACATCGGCTTCTGGCCCGCGCTCGGCGTCGGCATCGCCGCCGCGGCCGTCGTCGGCGCCGCCGTCGAGTTCCTGGTGATGCGCCGCTACCGCGGGCACGACCAGAGCGTCCTCGCCATCGTCACCATCGGCGTCGACATCCTGCTCACCACCGAACTCACCCGGCGCCTGGGCACCGACGTGCTGTCCATGGGCGACCCGTGGGGCGACGCCGTGCTCACCGTCGGCGGCGTCTCGATCGCCCACACCCGCATCGCCGCGTTCGCCGCTGCGGCCCTGCTCATCACCGCGTTCCTGCTCGTCTTCCGCTACTCCTCGTGGGGCGTCGCGATGCGCGCCGCCGCCGAGAGCGGCGAGACGGCCGCGCTGATGGGCGTGCGCCTGCACCGGGTGTCGCTGAGCGCCTGGGCGGTGGCGGGCGGGCTCGCCGCCGTCGCCGCGCTCTTCCTCACCGTGTTCCCGACGCCCGGCCTGGAACGGGCCACCTCGCTCGCCGCCCTGAAGGCATTCCCCGCCGCGATCCTCGGCGGCCTCGACTCCACCACCGGCGCGCTCGTCGGCGGTCTGGTCGTCGGCGTCACCGAGTCTCTCGCCACCGGCTACCAGAGCGAACTGGCCTTCATGGGCCGGGGCCTCGGCGACCTCGCGCCCTACCTCGTGATGACCGTGATCCTCCTGTTGCGGCCCGCCGGACTCTTCGGCACGAAGGAGCTGGCCCGTGTCTGACACCCTCGCCGCCACGAAGGCCGCGGACCGCCCGCGCTCCGCGCCCCGCACCCGAACGCTGTTCACCCGCCGCCGCGGCTACGCCTGGGCCCTCGGCGCGCTGCTGCTGCTCGCCCTGCCGTTCTACCTCGACCGGTTCTGGCTCCAGGCGGGCCTGTTCGCGATGGCCGCCGCCATCGGCGCCATTGGGCTCAACCTGCTCACCGGCGCCACCGGCCAGCTTTCCATGGGCCACGCCTTCTTCCTCGCCGTCGGCGCCTACGGCTACTGCGCCTTCGCGGGGGAGCGCGGCGATGAGCTGACCGGCGCCGGGCTGCCACCCTGGCTCGCCGCCGTCCTCGCGGTCCTCGTCGCCGGGGTCGCGGGCGGCCTCTTCAGCCCCATCGCGGGCCGCCTCAAGGGCGCCTACCTCGGTATCGCGACGCTCGCGCTCATCTTCATCGGACAGCACGTCCTGTTCAACGCCGAGGGCCTGACCGGCGGCGCCAACGGCCGCGACGTGCCCGCCCTGAGCCTGTTCGGGCTCACGTTCGACGACCGGCCGCTGACCGTGGCGAGCGTGCCCTTCGGCTCCGCCGAGAAGCTCTGGTACCTGGGGCTGCTGCTCACGCTCGGCTGCGGCCTGTTCGCCCGCGGGGTGCTGCGCGGCCGTCCCGGGCGCGCCATGAACGCGATCCGCGACCACCGCATCGCCGCCGGCGTCCTCGGCGTGCCCGTGGCCCGCTACCGCGGCGCCGTCTTCGTCCTGTCGTCGATGTACGCGGGCCTGGCCGGCGTCCTGCTCGCCCTGGTCTTCCAGCGCACGGTGCCCGACTACTTCGGCATCACGCTCTCCCTGGAGTACCTCGCGATGATCGTCATCGGCGGTCTCGGCTCCGTGGCCGGCGCGGTGGTGGGCGCCGCGTTCGTCTCGCTGCTGCCCCAGATCCTCACCCGCTACAGCGACGCCCTGCCCCTCGTCTCGGCCCCCGGCACGGGCGGCGTCGCCCCCGGCGAGGCCGCCCGCTACCTCTACGGCGCCGCCGTCGTGGCGGCGGTCCTTTTCCTTCCGGGCGGCCTCGTGCAGCTGACCGCCCGGCGTGCCCGGAAACACCCTCAGGAGGAGTCATGATCGCCCGCACTGGCCGTACCAGCACGCTCACGGTGACCGCCGTGGCCGCGCTGCTCGCGCTGACCGCCGCGTGCAGTTCCAAGGCCGAGGACGGGAAAGGGGACGACAAGCAGAGCGCGGACGGGGTGAAGACCGGCCAGGGCATCTCGGGCAAGACGATCGACCTCGGCGTCCTCACCGACATGACCGGCGTCTACGCGACGCTCGGCAAGAGCGTCACCCAGGCCCAGCAGCTGTACGTGAAGCAGGTCAACGCCGACGGCGGGATCTGCGGCTACCAGCTGAAGCTCACCGTCCGCGACCACGGCTACGACCCGCAGAAGGCCGTCGCCGGGTACACCGAGCTGGCGCCGAAGGTGCTCGGCTTCACCCAGTTCATCGGCTCCCCGTTCGTCGCCGCCGTCGAGAAGCGCATCACCGGCCAGGACAAGGCCCTCGTCCTGCCGCAGGCCTGGTCCTCCAACCTGCTCGGCAGCCCCTACGTGCGCATCATCGGCTCCACGTACGACATCGAGACGATCAACGCGATCGACTTCCTGATGAAGGAGAAGGGCCTCAAGAAGGGCGACAAGCTCGGCCACGTCTACTTCGAGGGCGACTACGGCGAGAGCGCGCTCAAGGGCTCGACGTACATGGCGAAGGAGGCCGGCCTGACCGTCGTCGAACAGAAGATCAAGCCGACCGACAACGACATGACCGCCCAGGTCGCCGCGTTGAAGAAGGCGGGCGTCAAGGCCGTCGTGATCAGCGCGGGACCGCGTCAGGCGGCCTCGCTCGTCGGCGTCGCGGCCGCCGCGAAGCTGACCGTGCCGGTCATCGGCAACAACTCCGCCTACGCCCCGCAGCTCCTCGGCACCCAGGCGGCGCCCGCCCTGCTCGCCAACTACTACGTGGCCTCCCCGTCGCTGCCCATCGGTGCGGACACCCCGGAGGCCGAGAAGCTGGTCGCCGACTACAAGAAGGCGTACCCGAAGGACGGCCTGGACAACGGCGTCGTCGCCGGCTGGACCGCGGCGGGTGTCTTCGGCGAGGCCCTGAAGAAGGCGTGCGCGAGCAAGGACCTCACGCGCGAGAGCGTCGACAAGGCGCTGCTGTCGCTGAACGGTTACGACATGGGCTTCGGCGTCGACCAGGACTTCACCGACCCCAAGGCCCCGTCCTCGTACAAGTCGGTGATCCTCCAGCCCGACAAGACGGCCGTCGGCGGCCTCAAGGTGGTCCAGGACCCGGCCGAGGCCCCGCAGGCGAAGACGTACACGCAAAGCGCCGGCTGACAGGCGAGGACCGGCGGGGCGGTCAAGCCCCGCCAGGGGCGCGGGGAACCGCGCGACCAGCCACGACGAGACCAGTACACGCCGAAGGACGCGGCCGCTACGGCGCCAGGGCGCAAGAAGAAGGGTGGACCCGGGCCAAAAGGCTCGGGTCCACCCTTCACACGCTCGGCGGGGCACTACGACTGCGCGCGCGCCTCACGCCGGTTGTCCCGGAAGTTGTTCACCCGCCGCGCCGTGGCGAAGAGCGGGATGACCGCCCCGAGCACGAGCTGCAACGCGCACCCGGTCTGGAGCAGCAGCTGGCCACCGGGCGCGTCGAACGCCCAGGCCGCCAGCAGCCCCATGCTGAGCACGATCCAGGAGAGCATCGCGACGGCCAGGCGCCCGCGCGGCTTCGGGTACTCGACGCGGCTCACCATCAGCCACGCCGTGCCGATGATCGCGAGGAGCGTCGCCACGAACGGCAGCTCCAGGAGCACGATCGAGACGACGGTCAGCGCGCCGAACGGCGACGGCATGCCCTGGAAGGTGCCGTCCTTGACCGTGACGCACGAGAACCGCGCGAGCCGCAGCACCACCGCCAGCAGCACCACGATGGCCCCCACGGCCGCGACTCTCTGGTGCGCGTCGTTGGCGACCATGCCGTAGACGAGCACGAAGTACGCGGGCGCGAGGCCGAAGCTGATCAGGTCCGAGAGGTTGTCCAGCTCGGCGCCCATCGGTGAGGAGCGCAGCTTGCGGGCGACGAGACCGTCGAACAGGTCGAAGATCGCGGCGGCCAGCATCAGGATCACGGCGGTCGCCGCGCTGCTGCGGGCCATCCCCGAGTCGTTGCTGCCCTGGATGTGCGGGATCAGGATGCCGGTCGTCGTGAAGTAGACCGCCATGAAGCCGCACGTGGCGTTGCCGAGGGTGAGGGTGTCCGCTATCGACAGCCGCAGCGAGAGCGGCATCTCTTCCGCGTCGTCCACGTCGTCGTCGGACACCTGCACCCAGCCGGCCTGGGCCTGCGAGTCAGTCACGGTCAAGTCGAGTCACCCCTGCCACCGTCTTCTGGCCGACCTCCAGGTCGGTCTCCACGCCCTCGGGGAGGTAGAGATCGACGCGCGAGCCGAACCGGATCAGGCCGATGCGCTCGCCCTGGTCCACCTTGGTGCCCCGGGGGATGTAGGGGACGATGCGGCGGGCGACGGCACCGGCGATCTGGACCATCTCGATGTCACCGAGCTCGGTGTCGAAGTGCCAGACGACGCGCTCGTTGTTCTCGCTCTCCTTGTTGAACGCCGGGACGAAACCGCCCGGGATGTGTTCGACGGAGGTCACGGTGCCGGCCAGCGGGGCGCGGTTGACGTGCACGTTCAGCGGGCTCATGAAGATCGCGACGCGGGTGCGGCCGTCCTTCCACGGCATGATGCTCTGCACCACACCGTCTGCCGGGGAGATGACCCGGCCCTGGGCGATCTCGCGCTCGGGGTCGCGGAAGAACCACAGCATGCCGGCGGCCAGAGCGGTGGTCGGGACGGCGAGTGCTGCGGCGTTCTTCGAACGGCGCGAACGCGCCAGGCTGAGGGCAGCCGTGGCGACGGTCGGGAGAAGCCACGGCGATGCTCCGCGCGCAAGGCGACCACCGAGGAAGCCGTCGCGAGGTGCAGAGGTTTGGCTGTGGGGCATGGATGACCTTCGTAGCGGATGAGGCCGCGCTGGCTTACGGGGGGACGGCGGCTTTTCCGAGGAATGCTATCGGTTGCGAGCCGCAACTGGGCAAGCCAGGAAGCCGAGTCGGCGGCCGAAGAGTGCTGACGGGGTGTGATCTTCTTCGCGAAGAAAACACCCCAAAATTGGACATCTCGCCAGGCTCAGCCCTGGAATCGATACTCTTCGAGCAGTCGACGACCAATGATCATTTTCTGGATTTCGGCGGTACCTTCGCCGATCAACAGCATCGGCGCCTCGCGGTACAGGCGCTCGATCTCGTACTCCTTGGAGAAGCCGTATCCACCGTGGATCCGGAAGGCGTCCTCCACGACTTCTTTGCAGTATTCGGAGGCCAGGTACTTGGCCATTCCTGCTTCGAGGTCGTTTCGCTCCCCGGAGTCCTTTTTGCGTGCCGCGTTCACCATCATCGCATGAGCGGCCTCGACCTTGGTAGCCATCTCGGCCAACTTGAACTGGATCGCCTGGTGCTGGGCGATCGGCTTGCCGAAAGTGTGGCGTTGCTGGGCATAGGAGACGCCCAGTTCGAAGGCACGCTGCGCGACACCGCAGCCACGCGCCGCCACATTGACCCGGCCCACCTCGACGCCGTCCATCATTTGGTAAAACCCTCGGCCGGTCTGTCCGCCGAGTACACGATTGGCCGGAATGCGCAGGCCGTCCATGATCAGTTCGGTGGTGTCGACCCCCTTGTACCCCATCTTGTCGATCTTCCCGGGGATGGTGAGGCCGGGGCGGACCTCACCGAATCCGGGCTCCTTCTCCACCAGGAAGGTCGTCATCGACTTGTGCGGGGCCGTGCCCTCGGCATGACCTTCATCACTCCGTGTGAGAACCGCCACAAGAGTTGACGTGCCGCCGTTGGTCAGCCACATCTTCTGGCCGTTCAGGACGTACGCGTCACCGTCCCGGACTGCCTTCGACGTGATCGCCGACACGTCCGAGCCGAGCGCCGGCTCGGACATGGAGAACGCGCCGCGCACCTCGCCCAGCGCCATCCGCGGCAGGAAGGTGTCCTTCTGCTCCTGCGTGCCGTGCTGCTTGAGCATGTACGCCACGATGAAGTGCGTGTTGATGATGCCGGAGACCGACATCCAGCCGCGCGCGATCTCCTCCACGCAGAGCGCGTACGTGAGCAGCGACTCGCCGAGCCCCCCGTACTCCTCGGGGATCATGAGCCCGAACAGGCCCAACTCCTTGAGCCCGTCGACGATCTCCTGCGGATACTCGTCGCGGTGCTCCAGCTCGGTGGCGACCGGGATGATCTCCTTGTCCACGAAGTCCCGGACGGTGGACAGGATTTCCTGCTGGACGTCGGTGAGACCGGCGGTCCGGGCGAGTCGGCTCATGGCTAGTTCTTCTCCCGAAGTTCCGGGCGGCCGGGCTGCTCGCCGCCGCGCTCCTTGATGTACGTCTCGGTCGGCACCATCACCTTGCGCCGGAAGACGCAGACGAGCGTGCCGTCCTGCTTGTAGCCCTTGGTCTCCACGTACACGATCCCGCGGTCGCTCTTGGACCTCGACGGGGTCTTGTCGAGAACGGTCGTCTCGCCGTAGATCGTGTCGCCGTGGAAGGTCGGCGCCACGTGCTTGAGCGACTCGACCTCCAGGTTGGCGATGGCCTTGCCGGAGACGTCCGGCACGGACATGCCGAGGAGCAGGGAGTAGATGTAGTTGCCGACGACGACGTTCTTGCCGAAGTCCGTCGTGCTCCCCGCGTAGTTGGCGTCCATGTGGAGCGGGTGATGGTTCATCGTCAGCAGGCAGAAGAGGTGGTCGTCGTACTCGGTGACCGTCTTGCCGGGCCAGTGCTTGTAGACGTCCCCGACGGTGAACTCTTCGTAGGTGCGGCCGAACTGCATGGTGTTACGCCTCCGGGGCCTCGAACTTGCTGGTGCGCTGCATGCCGGCGGCCCGGCCCTTCCCGGAGACGACCAGCGCCATCTTCCGGCTCGCCTCGTCGATCATCTCGTCGCCGAGCATCGCCGAGCCCTTCTTGCCGCCCGCCTCGGACGTGCAGTACTCGTACGCGTCCAGGATCAGCTCGGCGTGGTCGAAGTCCTCCTGGGAGGGGGAGAAGACCTCGTTGGCCGCGTCGACCTGGCCGGGGTGCAGCACCCACTTGCCGTCGAAGCCGAGCGCGGCGGCGCGGCCCGCGACCTCGCGGAAGCCGTCCACGTTCTTGATCTGGAGGTAG
The DNA here is from genome assembly GCF_040611655.1 of Streptomyces sp. NPDC006552. NCBI lineage: Bacteria > Bacillati > Actinomycetota > Actinomycetes > Kitasatosporales > Streptomycetaceae > Streptomyces > Streptomyces sp. NPDC006552. The sequence continues at coordinate 82,013 of NZ_JBEXOS010000026.1, read as the reverse complement.
GGGCCGTCGATCGCCTGGAGGTCGTTGGCGCGGGCCGCCATCAGGATCTTCATCAGGATGTAGTGGTAGGCGTCGGCGCCGTAGCCGGGCGGCTGCTCGCCGACGACCAGGGACTTCATGTTGATGGACGCCATGAAGTCGGCCGGGCCGAAGATGATCGTCTCGGTGCGCGGGGACGCCTCGGCGATCGCGTTGACGTTGTTCAGGCCCCGCGCGTTCTCGATCTGCGCCTCGATGCCGATCTTGCCGACCTCGAAGCCCATGGTCTTCTCGATCTGCGTGAGCAGCAGGTCGAGCGCGACCACCTGGTCGGCGCTCTGCACCTTCGGCAGCATGATGCAGTCGAGGTTCGGGCCGGCGCCCTCGACGACGGTCACCACGTCCCGGTAGGTCCACTCGGTCGTCCAGTCGTTGACCCGCACGACGCGCGTCTTGCCCGTCCAGTCGCCCTCGTTGAGGAACTTGACGATGGTGTGCCGGGCCTCCGGCTTGGCCAGCGGCGCGCAGGCGTCCTCCAGGTCGAGGAAGACCTGGTCGGCGGCGAGGCCCTGGGCCTTCTCCAAAAAGCGCGGGTTCGAGCCCGGGACGGCCAGGCACGAGCGGCGCGGGCGGAGACGGTTCACAGTCATGCGGGGACCTCCAGAGGGTCGAGCTTGTTCGCTAGCCGGATCTCGTCGACGATACGGCCGATGATCTCCGTGATGCCGAAGTCCTTCGGGGTGAAGACGGCGGCGACGCCCGCCCGCCTCAGCTCCTCGGCGTCGGCGTTCGGGATGATGCCGCCCACGATCACCGGGATGTCGGGGGCGCCCGCGTCGCGCAGGCGGGTCAGGACGTCGGGGACCAGCTCGGCGTGCGAGCCCGACAGGATCGACAGGCCGACGCAGTGCACGTCCTCGGCGAGCGCGGCGGAGACGATCTGTTCCGGGGTGAGCCGGATGCCCTGGTAGACCACCTCGAACCCGGCGTCGCGGGCTCGCACGGCGATCTGCTCGGCGCCGTTGGAGTGCCCGTCCAGGCCCGGCTTGCCGACGAGCAGGCGCAGCTTGCCGCCGAGCTGCTCACCGGTGCGGCGGACCTTCTCGCGGACCAGGGCGAGCGGCGTGCCCGCCTCGGCGGTCACCGCGACCGGCGCCGACGAGACGCCGGTGGGCGCCCGGAACTCGCCGAAGACCTCGCGCAGCGCCTCTGACCACTCGCCGGTCGTGACCCCGGCGCGGGCGCATTCGAGGGTGGCCTCCATGAGGTTCTCGGTGCCTTGTGCCGCCTCCTTCAGGCGCTCGATGGCCTGCTGGGTGGTCGGGTAGTGGAACGGGTCGCCCAGGCCCTGGCGGTCGCTCGACTCCTGGCGCGTGGTGCGCCACTCGCCGATCGCCCGCACCACCCGCGCCTCCACCTGGTGGTCGACGGTCATGATCGCGGCGTCCAGGTCGGCGGTGAGCGGGTTCGGCTCGGTCGACTCGTAGATGTTGACGCCGACGATCTTCTCCTCACCGCCCTCGATCCGCGCCCGGCGCTCGGCGTGCGAGGAGACCAGCTGGGACTTGAGGTAGCCGGACTCGACGGCGGCCATCGCGCCGCCCATCTCCTGGATCCGCTCGATCTCGGCGAGGGACTCGGCGACCAGCGCGTCGACCTTCTTCTCGACGACGTGGCTGCCGGCGAAGATGTCCTCGTACTCCAGCAGGTCGCTCTCGTGCGCCAGGACCTGCTGGATGCGCAGCGACCACTGCTGGTCCCAGGGCCGGGGCAGCCCCAGCGCCTCGTTCCACGCGGGGAGTTGGACGGCGCGGGCGCGGGCGTCCTTCGACAGCGTCACGGCCAGCATCTCCAGGACGATCCGCTGGACGTTGTTCTCCGGCTGGGCCTCGGTCAGGCCGAGCGAGTTGACCTGCACGCCGTAGCGGAAGCGGCGCTGCTTCGCGTTCTCGATGCCGTACCGCTCGCGCGTGATCTGGTCCCAGATCCGCCCGAACGCCCGCATCTTGCACATCTCCTCGATGAAGCGGACACCCGCGTTCACGAAGAAGGAGATGCGGGCCACGACGTCCCCGAACTTCTCGGCGGGGACCTGCCCTGAGTCGCGTACGGCATCGAGAACGGCGATGGCGGTGGACATCGCGTACGCGATCTCCTGGACCGGTGTGGCCCCCGCCTCCTGGAGGTGGTACGAGCAGATGTTGATCGGGTTCCACTTGGGGATGTGGGAGACCGTGTAGGCGATCATGTCGGTCGTCAGCCGCAGGGAGGGGCCCGGCGGGAACACGTGGGTGCCCCGTGACAGGTACTCCTTGACGATGTCGTTCTGCGTCGTGCCCTGGAGCGCCGCGATGTCGAGGCCCTGCTCCTCGGCGACGACCTGGTAGAGCGCCAGAAGCCACATGGCGGTGGCGTTGATGGTCATCGAGGTGTTCATCTGGTCCAGGGGGATGTCCTGGAACAGGCGCCGCATGTCACCGAGGTGCGAGACCGGCACGCCGACCCGGCCGACCTCACCGCGGGCGAGGATGTGGTCCGGGTCGTAGCCGGTCTGGGTCGGCAGGTCGAAGGCGACCGACAGACCCGTCTGGCCCTTGGCGAGGTTGCGCCGGTACAGCTCGTTCGACGCCTCGGCCGTGGAGTGGCCGGCGTAGGTGCGCATCAACCACGGCCGGTCTTTCTGACGCTCAATCATGAGCCTTTCGACCTCCGTGAGTTCAGACGTTGCGGAAGCGGTTGATGGCGTCGATGTGCTGGGCCCGCTTGTCGTGGTCGCGCACGCCCAGACCCTCCTGCGGCGCGAGCGCGAGGACGCCGACCTTGCCCTGGTGGAGGTTGCGGTGCACGTCGTACGCGGCCTGGCCGGTGTCCTCCAGGGCGTACGTCTTCGAGAGCGTCGGGTGGATCTTGCCCTTGGCGATCAGGCGGTTGGCCTCCCACGCCTCGCGGTAGTTGGCGAAGTGCGAGCCGATGATCCGCTTCAGCGACATCCACAGGTAGCGGTTGTCGTACTCGTGCATGTAGCCCGAGGTGGAGGCGCAGGTGGTGATGGTGCCGCCCTTGCGCGTGACGTAGACGGAGGCGCCGAAGGTCTCGCGGCCCGGGTGCTCGAAGACGATGTCGATGTCCTCGCCGCCGGTGAACTCGCGGATGCGCTTGCCGAACCGCTTCCACTCCTTGGGGTCCTGGGTGCGCTCGTCCTTCCAGAACTTGTAGCCCTCGGCGCTGCGGTCGATGATCGCCTCGGCGCCCATCCTCCGGCAGATCTCCGCCTTCTGCTCGCTGCTGACGACACAGATGGGGTTGGCGCCGCCGGCCAGCGCGAACTGCGTGGCGTAGGAGCCGAGGCCGCCGCTCGCGCCCCAGATCAGGACGTTGTCGCCCTGCTTCATGCCGGCGCCGTTGCGCGAGACCAGCTGGCGGTAGGCGGTGGAGTTCACCAGACCGGGGGCGGCCGCCTCCTCCCAGCTGAGGTGGTCCGGCTTGGGCATCAGCTGGTTGGACTTGACGAGGGCGATCTCTGCCAGGCCGCCGAAGTTCGTCTCGAAGCCCCAGATGCGCTGCTCGGGGTCGAGCATCGTGTCGTTGTGGCCGTCGGAGGACTCCAGCTCGACGCTGAGGCAGTGCGCGACGACCTCGTCGCCCGGGTTCCAGGCGTTCACGCCGGGGCCGGTGCGCAGGACGACGCCCGCCAGGTCGGAGCCGATGACGTGGTACGGCAGGTCGTGCCGCTTGGTCAGCTCGCTCAGGCGGCCGTAGCGCTCCAGGAAGCTGAAGGTGGAGACCGGCTCGAAGATCGAGGTCCACACCGAGTTGTAGTTGACCGAGGAGGCCATCACGGCCACCAGCGCCTCGCCCGGGCCGAGTTCGGGCACCGGCACGTCGTCCAGGTGGATCGACTTGCGGGGGTCCTTCTCGCGGGTGTCGAGGCCGGCGAACATCTCGGCCTCGTCCTTGTGCACGGTGATCGCGCGGTAGGAGTCGGGCAGCGGCAGGGCGGCGAAGTCGGCAGACGTGGCGGTCTGCGACTGAATCGCGTCCAGGATTTCCTTCACGGTGGTGCCTCCGGCGGTGAGCGCTGAGGGGAACGCTGAGTCGGGGTTTTCAGGTGGCTGCGGGGCGGGTGGAGCGTGCCGTCGGTTCGGCGGGGTGGTGCGGTGGCAGCGCTTGGTGTGGCGCGGAAGGGTGCCTGTGACGCAGGCGTCCGGGCGCGCGGGCCGCGGTCGGTCGCGGCCTTGCGGGGACAGCCGGCGTACGGAAGTTCTCTGTACGCCGGCCGCCCGGACTTCCCTCAACGTATGGCACACCGTGACAGCTGGCAAGGCACTCCGTGCCACTAATTTCGCTCAGGTGTCATCAGGGCGGCGCACGTGAGCGATGATCGATCATTCGAGGTCAGAGCGGTTCTGCCGGAACCGGTAAGGGATCGATGATCGATCAGCGCGCGTCGCGCGTGCGGCCCCGGGCAGACGAAAGGCCCCTGACGTGGCACTGCGTGCCAGATCAGGGGCCGGGGTGGCCGGTGGTGGTGCCGAGGGCGCTCTAGCGGTTGCGCAGGGCTTCCTCGATGGTGCGCATGACCTCCGGCAACGGCGCGTCCGTGCGGGCCACCGCCACGAGCACCTCGCCGGAGTGGGCGACCTGGGCGGGGGGCGCGGCGGCGGGGGTGCGGCCCGCTCCGATGCCCGTGCCGAACGTGCGGCGCACGATCGCGAAGGCGCGGTCCAGCTGGGCCTCCACGTCGCCCTGGCCGCCCGCCCGCAGCCAGCGGCGCAGCACGTGGTTGTGGGCGGTCACGACGGCGGAGGCGGCGACCTCGGCGAGCAGCGGGTCGTTGTTGCCGTCGTGGTGGGCCTGCTCGTCGAAGTGGCCCAGCAGGTAGCGGGTGAACAGACGCTCGTAACGGGCCACCGAGGAGATCTCGCGCTCGCGCAGGGTGGGCACCTCGCGGGTCAGCCGGTAGCGCTCCACGGCGACCGCCGGCGACGCCGCGTACATCTTCATGACTTCCTTGATGCCGCGGCACACCGTGTCGAGCGGGTGCTCGTGCGGCGGCGCCGCGTTCAGGACGGCCTCGGCGCGCACCAGGGTGTCGTCGTGGTCCGGGAAGATCGCCTCTTCCTTCGAACGGAAGTGGCGGAAGAAGGTGCGGCGGGCGACGCCGGCCTGCGCGGCGATCTCGTCGACCGTCGTAGCTTCGTACCCTTTCGTGGCGAAGAGTTCCATCGCCGCGGCCGCCAGCTCGCGGCGCATCTTGAGCCGCTGCGCAGCCGCCCGGTTGCCGGCGGCGCTCTCCGGGGCGTCGGGTGTCGCGGAGGTACGGGAGGGCTTGGCGGCCTTATGAGCGGGCGTCATGCCCCGAACGTACTGCATGTACGTTCCCGGACGCTCCCCGGTGAGCGGGCCGCCCGGGGCTCCGAGCAGCCCGCCCCAGTGCGACCCGGCCACCGCGTCCGGCTCAGCGCCGGGCATATTCGCGGAAGCCCCGGCCCGTCTTGCGGCCGAGGCAGCCCGCGGCCACCAGGTGTTCGAGCAGCGGCGCGGGCGCGAGGCCCGGGTCGCGGAACTCGCGGTGCAGCACCTTCTCGATGGCGAGGGAGACGTCCAGGCCGACCACGTCGAGCAGTTCGAAGGGGCCCATCGGATAGCCGCCGCCGAGCTTCATCGCGGCGTCGATGTCGTCGAGCGAGGCGTAGTGCTCCTGGACCATCTTGACCGCGTTGTTCAGGTACGGGAAGAGCAGGGCGTTCACGATGAAGCCCGCCCGGTCGCCGCAGTCCACCGGGTGCTTGCGGATGCGCAGGGTCAGATCGCGGACGGTGGTGTGCACGTCGTCGGCGGTCAGCACGGTCCGCACCACCTCGACCAGCTTCATCGCCGGGGCCGGGTTGAAGAAGTGCATGCCGATCACGTCCTGCGGGCGCGCGGTGGCGCGGGCGAGGGCGACGACGGGCAGCGAGGAGGTGGTGGTGGCGAGGATCGCGCCGGGCTTGCAGACCTTGTCGAACGTCGCGAACAGCTGCTGCTTGATCTCCAGGTCCTCGGCGACCGCCTCAAGCGCGAGATCGACGTCGGCGAACGCGTCGTACGATCCCGCGGGCGTGATCCGCGCCAGGGTCTGCGCGGCCGTCTCCGCGGACATCCGCCCCTTGCCGACGGAGCGCGCGAGCGACTTCTCGATCCGGGCCCTGGCCCGCTCGGCCTTCTCCTCGCTGCGGGCGGCCAGGACGACGTCGAGGCCCGCCTTGGCGAAGACCTCGGCGATCCCGGAGGCCATCGTGCCGGAGCCGGCGACACCGACCGAGCGGACCGGGCGGCCCGCGTCCACGCCGCTGCGGGCCGCGGGCGTCAGGGCGTCGGCCACCACGACCGCGCTGCCCGGCTCCTCGTACGTGTAGAAACCGCGGCCCGCCTTGCGCCCCGTCAGGCCCGCCTCGCTGAGCTGCTTGAGGACGGGCGCGGGCGCGTGCAGCCGGTCGCGCGACTCGGCGTACATGGCGTCGAGGACGGTGCGCGCGGTGTCGACGCCGATGAGGTCGAGCAGGGCCAGCGGGCCCATGGGCAGGCCGCAGCCCAGCTTCATCGCGGCGTCGATGTCCTCGCGCGAGGCGTACTTGGCCTCGTACATCGCGGCGGCCTGGTTGAGGTAGCCGAACAGCAGCCCGTCGGCGACGAAGCCGGGCCGGTCGCCCACCGCGACGGGCTCCTTGCCCAGTTCGAGCGCGAGGTCGGTGACGGCGGTGACCGCGGCCGGCGCGGTCAGCACGCTGGAGACCACCTCGACGAGCTTCATCGCGGGGGCCGGGTTGAAGAAGTGCAGACCGAGGACGCGCTCGGGCCGGGCGGAGTCGGCGGCCAGGCGCGTCACCGACAGCGCGTTGGTCCCGGTGGCGAGGATCGTCCCGGGCCGCACGATGCCGTCGAGCGCCCGGAAGATCTGCTGCTTGATCTCGTACGACTCCGGGGCGACCTCGATCACGAGGTCGGCGTCGGCCGCGGCCTGCAGGTCGGTGAACGTGCGGAAGCGGGCGAGCAGTTCGGCCCGCTCCTGCTCGGTCAGGTGCTCGCGGCGCACCGCACGCGCCGTCGAGCCCTGGAGCGCCACGGCCGCCTGTGCGGCGGCCGCCTCGCTGATGTCGATACCGATGACCTCGCGCCCGGCGCGGGCCAGGACCTCGGCGATGCCGGTGCCCATGGTGCCGAGGCCGACGACGGCCACGGTGGAGATGCGGGACAGGGGAGCGTCCATCGGGGAACTCCAGAAGTGAGGGTGACGACCAAGGGCGTACGCGAGAACGCCGGGAACGGCACGAGGCGTGCGGCGTACGGAGAGTGAGGTGTCCGTGGCGTGCCGAGCGGCACAGGCACGGAGAAGACCGACCGGCCCTGTCCCGGAGCCAGGTCGTGCTGCGAACTTCGGTAGCGCGTACCGAACCGACTGCACTCCCGGGCGGCTGCGTCACCAGGCCGCCGGGAGTGGTGCTGCGGGAAGTGTGCCCCGCTCACATGAGATTAACCGGCGAGTATTGAGCGCGCCAGCCCCCGGTGGCGCCCAGTCGCTGTGATCTATGTCGCCGGGGCCCGGTGCGTCCTACTCTCGACCTCATGGACGAAGAGTCGCGAACGGTGACAGAGCGCATCCGGAAGGAATCCGGCGGCACGCCCGCCTTCGACCGGCTGGCCGCCACGAGCGACCGGGACGAGCTGGCCGCGGTGCTCACCGCGCCGCAACAGCCCCTGTGGGCCCGGGAACTGGCGGCCTACCGGCTCGGCGTCGCCGGTGACCGCCGCGCCTTCGAGTCCCTCGTCCTGCTCCTCAACCATCGCGATCCGCACCGCTGCGCGGCGGCCGCGCAGGCGCTGGCGGTCCTGGGCGACCCGCGCACGGCCCGCGCCGCCGCGGCCCTCGCCACCAACGAACTGCGCGTCGCCTACGCCCTCCACCCCGTCCGCCTGCTCACCCAGCTGCGGGCCCCCGAGTCGGCCCCGGCCCTGATCACGACGCTCCGCCGCCGCCTCGCCCCGCACGACCCCTACCGCACGGTCGCCCTCGCCTGCGTGGAGGGGCTGGGCAGTCTGGCGGACCCCCGGGCCCGCGACGTCCTCACCGAGGCGAGCACCCACCCCCGGCTGGCCATGGCGGCAGCGGCGGCGCTGGCCCGGCTGCCCGCCGGCTGAGCGGCCGCGCGTACCGCACCTCGGACACCGTCGCCCCGCCCACCTCGTACGGCTCCCGCGCCCCGTCGGCCGTGAACCCGGCCCGCTCGTAGAAGCGCCGGGCCCGCGTGTTGCCCGCCACGACCCACAGCCGCATCGCGGGGTGCCCGGCCCCGGCGGCGGCGTCCGTGCAGGTGTCGAGCAGGGCGCGGCCCACGCCGGTCGACACGTGCCCGGGGAGCACGTACAGGGCGTACAACTCCGCCTCGCCCGGCGGCACATCACCGTCCCGGCACGGCCCGAAGCAGGCCCAGCCGACCACCGCGCCGTCACGCTCCGCGACGAACTCGGGCGACCGGCCGTACAGATGACGGCGCCGCTCGCTGTCCCTGGCCACGCTCATCGCGTCGAGGTACGCCTGCGGCATCAGCCCGGCGTACGCGAACTGCCAGCCACGTACCCGGACTTCGGCCGCCGCCGTGCAGTCGGCCAGGGTCATCGGGCGGACCAGGGGGCGGGCGAGTCGGGTCATGGGACCATCCTCACCCACCCGCGGAGGGACCTCGGTGTCAGCCCCGGGAGCCCAGCAGCCGGTGCAGTGCGGCGCCATGTACCGGGACGGCGGCCCTCGCCTTCAGCGGCTTGGGGTCCGGCAGCTTCTTGCAGACCGCGTCCGCCTCGCCGTCGCCGCGCGGCACCGTGCCGCTGGCGAGATAGGTCGCGAGGTGCTTGTCGAGACAGGCGTTCCCGCTGAGCGTGACACCGTGGTTGCCGCCGCCGTCCTCGACGACCAGGCTCGATCCGCGCAGCATGCGGTGCACGGTGACGCCTCCCTGGTACGGCGTCGCCCCGTCCCGCGTGGCCTGGAAGAGCAGCACCGGAGGGACCGAGTCGTTCGACACGTCGACCGGACCCAGCGGCCGGACCGGCCAGAACGCGCACGGCGCGTTGTACCAGGCGTTGTTCCAGGTGGAGAACGGTGCCTTCTCGTGCGTCCGCCCGTTGTCCTCGCGCCACTGGTTCCAGTCGCGGGGCCAGGGCGCGTCCCGGCACTGGACGGCCGAGTAGACGCTGTAGTTGTTGTCGGTCGTGGCGTCGGGCGCCGCGAAGTTGTCGTACGCCTCCACCAGCGGGTCCGGGTCCTTGGCCTTGACGTACGCCGCGAACGCGTCGGCGAGGTAGGGCCAGTAGCCGTTGAAGTAGCCGCCGGGCAGGAAGGTGTCCTCCAGCTCCGCGGCGCCGACCTTCTTGCCCGCGGGTTTCTTCGCGAGCGCGGCGCGCATCGCCGACCACGCGGCCCCGACCTTCGCCGGGTCCTTGCCCAGCTTGTACGTCGCGTCGTGCCGGGCGACCCACGCGAGGAAGGCCGTGTGCCGGGCGTTGAACGCCTCGTCCTGCGCGAGGTTGTCCGGGTACCAGACGCCCTCCGGGTCGACGACCGAGTCGAGGACGAAGCGCCGTACCCGCTCGGGGAAGTACTTCGCGTAGACCGCGCCCAGGTACGTGCCGTACGAGTAGCCGAAGTAGTTCAGCTGTTTCGCGCCGAGCGCCGCCCGGATCGCGTCCATGTCCCGGACGGTGCTGACGGTGTCGATGAACGGCAGGACGGCGGCGTACTTCTTGCCGCACGCCTGCGCGAACGAGGTCGCGCGCCGCAGATTCGCCTGCTCGACCGCCGCGGTCCGCGGCAGGCTCTGCGGGCGCACCGGCTTGAAGTAGCCGGGCACGCAGTCCAGGGCCGGCCGGCTCTTGCCGACGCCGCGCGGGTCGAACCCGACGACGTCGTACTGCGCGGCGACCTTCTTCGGCAGGCTCTGCGCCACGAAGCCGGCGAGCGTGAGCCCGCTGCCGCCCGGCCCGCCGGGGTTGACCAGGAGCGGCCCCTGCGACGTCTTCGCCGTGTGCGGGATGCGCGTCAGGGCGAGGGAGATCTGCCGCTTGCCGGGGTGGGCGTGGTCCAGCGGCACGCGCAGCGTCGCGCACTGCTGTGTCGGGTAGTCCTTGGTGCCGCACTTCTTCCAGGTGACGGCGGCGGCGCGCGGACCCGGTCCGCTCGCGGCGCCGGCGGGCGGGACGACGGCGGAGGCGGCCAGCGCGGCGACACCGATACCGCACAGCGCGAGTGCGCGTCTGTTCATGGGGCCTCTCAGGGCGGAGGAGACAGAACCGGCCGTCGGCCGACGGCTTGTGCGGCATGTTCCCGCGCACCCTGGGGGAGGGAATCCGATCTGGCCGAATTTGACCCGATCGCGGCCCGGGCGCTCGCCCGACTGCGCGGCGCGCCGCGCCGGCTCACATCAGGGTGAGCTGGGCCGGCGCGGCGGCCTCGGGCGCCGCGGAGGGCTCCGGCTCGCGCACGCGCCGCGGCAGACCGGGGCGCGAGGGCCCGATCCCGTACTCCTCGGCCAGCTCGTGCACCTGCCGCGTCAGCCGCCGCTGGTACCACCGGGGGGCGTACGCGCCTTCCGCGTACAGCCGTTCGTAGCGCCGTACCAGATACGGGTGGTGCTGTCCGAGCCAGGCCATGAACCACTCGCGCGCGCCGGGCCGCAGATGCAGCACGAGCGGTGTCACGGAGGTCGCGCCGGCCCGGGCGATCTCCCGCACCGTCGCCCGCAACTGCTCGGGCCGGTCGCCGAGGAACGGGATCACCGGCGCCATCAGCACCCCGCACCCGATGCCCGCGCCGGTCAGCGCGCGGACCACGTCGAGCCGGCGCTCGGGCGCGGGCGTACCCGGCTCGACCGTGCGCCACAGCTCCTGGTCGACGAAGCCGACGGAGACCGAGATGCCGACGTCCGTCACCTCCGCCGCCTGCCGCAGCAGGTCCAGGTCGCGCAGGATCAGCGTGCCCTTGGTCAGGATCGAGAACGGGTTGGCGTGGTCGCGCAGCGCCTCGATGATGCCGGGCATCAGCCGGTAACGGCCCTCGGCCCGCTGGTAGCAGTCGACGTTCGTGCCCATCGCGATGTGGTCGCCGTGCCAGCGGCGCGAGGAGAGATGGCGGCGCAGCAGCTCCGGCGCGTTCACCTTCACCACGATCTGGCTGTCGAAGCCGAGCCCGGTGTCCAGGTCCAGATAGCGGTGCGTGTTGCGGGCGAAGCAGTAGACGCACGCGTGGGTGCAGCCGCGGTACGGATTGACCGTCCATTCGAACGGCATCCGGGACGCGCCGGGCACCCGGTTCACGATCGAACGGGCCCGGACCTCGTGGAACGTCACCCCGCGGAACTCGGGGGTGTCGACGGTACGGCTGATGACCGCCTCCGCGCCGAACAGCGCGGCGTCCGGCGCCCGGGCGTGGTCGGTCGGACCGTCCGTGAGGTTGAGGTTCTCCCAGCGCATGACGCCTCCTCGGTAGCACTGACCCCACAATAGAACACATGTTCCCTTGATCGTGCCGCCCGGACCGGGACCCCGATCTCCGCGGCCCGGGCGGGGGGTGGTTGGCTTGGCCGAGCCCACAGGAACCAAGTGCTGGAGGAAAGCCATGGCGCAGGTCGAGGCCACCACGGAACGTGTCGTCGCCGCCGAGCCGGACGACGTCTTCGACGCCCTCGCCGACTACGACGGCACGCGGCCGAAGGTGCTGACCGAGCACTTCAGCGAGTACGAGGTCCGCGAGGGCGGTGACGGCGAGGGCACCGTCGTCCACTGGAAGCTCCAGGCGACCAGCAAGCGCGTCCGCGACTGCCTGCTCGACGTGAGCGAGCCCACCGACGGCGAGCTCGTCGAGAAGGACCGCAACTCCTCGATGGTCACCACCTGGCGCGTGGTCCCCGCGGGCGAGGGCCGCTCCCGCGTCACCGTCACGAGCGTCTGGAACGGGGCGGGCGGCGTCGGCGGCTTCTTCGAGAAGACCTTCGCGCCCAAGGGCCTCGGCCGCATCTACGACGGCGTGCTCGCCAAGCTCGCGGCCGAAGTGGAGAAGTGACGCCCGCCGCCGAGACGAGGGTCCCGCCCGCCGGGACCCGGGGCGAACACCGATCTGCCGCTCACCGTTTCGAGTGGTTTTCATTCCGCCCCCGTTGTACGCCGTAGGGCTTCTACCGGCGCATTCGTCGTCCGCGCCCCTCTGACGTGCGCCCCGTCGCGCTTGCCCGCCGTTGTCGCGTAATGCGAGAAATGGGCGGCGCAAGGGCGACGAGGGGAGCAGTACGTGGGCACGACGACGCTGGTGACCGAACCCGTGCGGGAGCGGGAGGCGGTCGCGCGGTCGGCTCCGGACACCGCCCCCGAGCGACAACAGAGCGGCGGCGAAGCGCCGTTGCCCGGCGACGGGCTCACCCCGCGCCGCGTCCGGATGGTCTTCGTCGGCCTGATGCTCGCGCTGCTGCTCGCCGCGCTGGAACAGATGATCGTGGCCACCGCGCTCCCGAGAATCGTCGGTGAGCTGCACGGCCTCGACAAGATGTCCTGGGCGATCACCGCCTACCTGCTGACCTCCACCATCGGCCTGCCGATCTACGGCAAGCTCGGCGACCTCTTCGGCCGCAAGGGCGTCTTCCAGTTCGCGATCGTGGTCTTCGTCATCGGCTCCGCCCTCGCCGGACGGGCGCAGAGCATGGACCAGCTGATCGCCTTCCGTGCCGTCCAGGGCGTCGGCGCCGGCGGCCTCATGATCGGCGTGCAGGCGATCATCGGCGACATCGTGCCGCCCCGCGAACGCGGCCGCTACATGGGCCTGATCGGGGCCGCGTTCGGGCTCGCCTCCGTCGCGGGACCGCTGCTCGGCGGCTACTTCACCGACCACCTCTCATGGCGTTGGTGCTTCTACTTCAACGTCCCGTTCGGCCTGCTCACCCTCGCCGTCACGGCCGTCGTCCTCAAGCTCCCCAAGCCCACCAAGAAGCCGCGACTCGACGTGCCGGGCGCGCTGTTGCTCGCCTCCGCCTCCACCTGCCTGGTGCTGCTGACCAGTTGGGGCGGGACGGAGTACGCGTGGGGCGACCGCGTCATCATCGGCCTCGGGGCCGGCGCCGCCGCCTCGGCCGTGCTCTTCGTGGTCGCCGAGAAGTTCGCCGCCGAACCGCTGATCCCGCTGCGGCTGTTCCGCGACTCCGTCTTCAACCTCACCGGGCTCGTCGGCATGGTCGTCGGCGTCGCCCTCTTCGGCGCGGCCAGCTACCTGCCGACCTTCCTGCAGATGGTCGACGGCGCCACCGCCACCGAGTCCGGGCTCCTGATGCTCCCCATGATGGGCGGCGTCGTCGGCGCCTCGATCATCTCCGGCCAGCTCATCAGCCACACCGGCCGCTACAAGCTCTACCCGATCCTCGGCAGCGCCCTCTCCACGCTCGGCATGTACCTCCTGTCGCGCCTGGAAGTCGACACCCCGCGCCTCGAATACAGCGTCTACATGGCCGTGCTCGGCGCCGGCATCGGCCTGATCATGCCGGTGCTCGTGCTCGCCGTGCAGAACGCGGTCCGCCCCGGCGACCTCGGCACCGCCACCAGCGCCAACAACTACTTCCGGCAGATCGGCGGCAGCGTCGGCGCCGCGATCTTCGGCACGCTCTTCGCGAACCGGCTCGCCGACGCCCTCGCCGACCGGCTGCCCGCCACCGCCGCGGGCCCCGCCGGGGACGGCGGCACCGAGTCCATCACCCCGCAGCTCGTGCACGCGATGCCCGAGGCGCTGCGCACCCCGTACATCCAGGCGTACGCCGACGCGATGCCCCGCATCTTCCTCTATTTGGTGCCGGTCCTCGTCCTGGGCCTGCTCCTCGCCTTCTTCATCAAGGAGACACCTCTGTTGTCCAGCACCGTCCCCGCAGAGCAGCCCGTCACCCCCGCCGTCCCCACCCAGGAACGCGTCTCGTACGCCGCCGGGGTCCCGGTCTGCGGGACGGTGCAGCACTCCGACGGCACCGCCGTGCCGCGCGCCGCGCTCACCCTCATCGACGTCGGCGGCACCCAGATCGGCCGCGGCGCCAGCGGCGACGACGGCCGGTACGCCCTGTCCACGCCGGGCGCCGGCAGCTACGTCCTGATCGCGGCGGCCGGTGGCCACCAGCCGCAGGCCGTGACGGTCACGGTGGGGGAGCGCCCCGTCGACCTGGATGTGGTGCTCGGCGGCGCGGGCCGCCTGGCGGGCTCGGTCCTCACCGCCGACGGGGCCCCCGTACGGGACGCGATCGTCACGCTGACCAACGTGCACGGCGAGGTCGTCTCGGCCACCCGCAGCGGACGTGAGGGCGGCTACGTCATTACGGAGCTGGTGGCCGGCGAGTACACCCTGGCCGCGAGCGCGCCCGCGTTCCGCCCGGCGGCGCTGCCGGTCACGGTGATGGCGGCCCGCGAGACCCGCCAGGACGTGGAGCTGGCCGGCGGCGCGGTGCTGCGCGGCACCGTTCGGGCCAGTGGCGGGCGCCCCGTGGAGGAGGCCCGGGTCACGCTGCTGGACGCCGCGGGCAACGTGGTGGACACGCTGACGACCGGGCCGGACGGGACGTTCCGCTTCGTCGACCTGTCGTCGGGTGAGTACACGGTGATCGCGGCGGGCTACCCGCCGGTGGCGACGGTCCTCCAGGTCGCCGGCGGCGGCCGCACGGAGCGGGACCTGCAACTGGGCCACGAGGACTGACGGGCGCGGGGCCCGCGCCCCGCCGACCGCCGCCGAACCCTCCGCGTGCGGGCCCGCACCGCGCTGACGAGCGGGAACGCGCCGGGCGGCACCGGACAGCCACCCGGCATTGGTCTACACCACTGGGAGTTATCCACAGGTCTGGTGAGGGGGCCCGCCGCCGCGTACGGTTCGGGCATGAAGATCCTCATCAGCGCCGACATGGAGGGCGCGACGGGTGTGACCTGGCCTGCGGACGTCCTCCCCGGCACGCCGCAGTGGGAGCGCTGCCGCGCGATGTTCACCTCGGACGTGAACGCGGCGGTGCTCGGTTTCTACGACGGCGGCGCCGACGAGGTGCTGGTGAACGAGGCGCACTGGACGATGCGCAATCTGCTCCTTGAGCGGCTCGACGACCGGGCGCAGATGCTCACCGGCCGCCACAAGTCGCTCTCCATGGTGGAGGGCGTCCAGCACGGTGATGTCGACGGCATCGCCTTCGTCGGCTACCACGCGGGCGCCGGCATGGAAGGCGTCCTCGCGCACACCTACCTGGCCAACCAGATCACCGGCGTCTGGGTGAACGACGTACGGGCGAGCGAGGGTCTGCTGAACGCGCACGTGGTGGCCGAGTACGGCGTCCCCGTCGTCCTCGTCACCGGCGACGACCACGCCTGCGACGACGCCCTCGGCTATGCGCCCGAGGCCCGCAAGGTCGCCGTCAAGGACCACGTGTCCCGGTATGCGGCGGTCTGCCGCACCCCCGCGCGCACCGCCGCCGACATCCGGGCCGCCGCCGAGGACGCCGCGTCCCTCGCCGTGCGGTACGAGCCGGTGCGGGGCGGGCCGTTCACCGTGGAGGTCGAGTTCGACGCCGAACACCTCGCCATGGCCGCGACCGTCGTCCCCGGGGTCGAGCGGAGCGGCGAGCGTAGGATCGCGTACACGCACGAGACCATGTACGAAGGCATCCGCACCTTCAAGGCGGTCACCACGATCGCCTCGGCCGCGGTGGAGGAACAGTATGGCTGAGCAGCACCTCGCGACGGTCGACGCGCAGGCCCTGGACGAGGTCGTCACCTTCACCTCCGAGCTGATCCGGATCGACACCACGAACCGCGGCGGCGGCGACTGCAAGGAGCGCCCCGCCGCCGAGTACGCGGCGGCCCTGCTCTCCGAGGCGGGTCTGGAACCGACGATCCTGGAGCGCACCCCAGGCCGGGGGAACGTGGTGGCGCGCATCGCCGGCACCGACCCCACCGCCGACGCCCTCCTGGTCCACGGCCACCTGGACGTCGTGCCGGCCGAGGCCGCCGACTGGAGCGTGCACCCCTTCTCCGGCGAGGTCCGCGACGGCGTCGTCTGGGGCCGCGGCGCCGTCGACATGAAGAACATGGACGCGATGATCCTCGCGACCGTCCGGCAGTGGGCCCGCGTCGGGTTCCGGCCGCGGCGCGACATCGTCCTCGCGTTCACCGCCGACGAGGAGGCCAGCGCCGAGGACGGCGCCGGGTTCCTCGCCGACCGGCACGCCGCCCTCTTCGAGGGGTGCACCGAGGGCATCAGCGAGTCCGGCGCCTACACCTTCCACGACGGCCGCGGCAAGCAGATCTACCCGATCGGAGCGGGCGAGCGCGGTACCGGCTGGCTCAAGCTCACCGCGCGCGGCAAGGCGGGTCACGGCTCCAAGGTCAATCCGGCGAACGCGGTCACGCGCCTCGCCGCCGCGGTCCACCGCATCGGCGAGTACCGGTGGCCGCTGCGGCTCACCCCGACCGTGCGCGCCGCCCTGGCCGAACTCGCGGCCCTGTACGGCATCGAGACCGACGTGCACGCGCCGGACTTCGACGCCGACGCGCTGCTCACCCGGCTCGGCCCGGCGGCCGCGCTCGTCGCGGCGACCGTGCGCAACAGCAGCAACCCCTCGATGCTGTCCGCCGGTTACAAGGTCAACGTGATCCCGGGCGAGGCCACGGCCCACGTCGACGGCCGCTTCCTGCCCGGCGCCGAGGACGAGTTCCGCGCCGCCCTCGACGAGCTGACGGGACCGGACGTCGACTGGGAGTTCGTCCACCGCGAGGTCGCGCTCCAGGCCCCGGTCGACTCGCCGACCTTCACGAAGATGCGGGCCGCCGTCGAGCAGTTCGCGCCCGAGGGACACACCGTCCCCTACTGCATGTCGGGCGGCACGGACGCCAAGCAGTTCTCCCGCCTCGGCATCACCGGCTACGGCTTCGCCCCGCTCAAGCTCCCCGAGGGCTTCGACTACCAGGCGCTCTTCCACGGGGTGGACGAGCGGGTGCCGGTGGAGGCGCTCCACTTCGGGGTGCGCGTACTCGATCGGTTCTTGCGCTCGGCATAGGCCCGGCCTCTACATCGACCATGTACTAGGAAAACGAAGAGGACGCGAAGAATATGGAGGGCCGGAGGTAAATGGGGGGCGGGAACGACATGGTGCAGACGCTGGGCTACGGCTCCTGGCCGTCGCCGATCGACGCCGCGCTGGCCGCGGCGCACGACGGCAGGCCCGAGTACGCCGGGTTCGTCGGTGACGAACCCTGGTGGACCGAGCCAAGGCCCACCGAGGCGGGCCGCCGCGCGCTGGTGCGGCGCCGGCCCGACGGCACGGAGCACTCCGTACTGCCCGCGCCGTGGAACGTACGCAGTCGCGTCATCGAGTACGGCGGCCGCCCCTGGGCCGGCGCCGACCGCCCCGAGGGCCCGCTGCTGGTCTTCGTGAACTTCGCCGACCAGCGGCTGTACGCGTTCGAACCCGACGCCCCCGGCGCCGCGCCCCGCCCGCTCACCCCGCTCTCCGCCGTAGGGGAGGGGCTGCGCTGGGCCGACCCGCAGCTCCACCTGGACCGCGGTGAACTCTGGTGCGTCCTGGAGGAGTTCACCGGCGACGGGCCGACCGAGGTGCGGCGTGTGGTCGCGGCCGTCCCGCTCGACGGCTCGGCGGCCGACGACCGCTCCGCGGTGCGCGAACTGACCGACGACGCCCACCGGTTCGTCACCGGCGCCCGGCTCTCCCCGGACGGCGGACAGGCCGCCTGGATCGCCTGGGACCATCCGCGCATGCCCTGGGACGGCACCGAACTGCTGGTGGCGGAGGTCCTCGCGGACGGCACGTTCAGCCCCGCGCGGACCGTCGCGGGCGGCCCCGAGGAGTCCGTCTGCCAGGTCGAGTGGGCCCCCGACGGGGCGCTGCTGTACTCCGGGGACGACAGCGGCTGGTGGAACCTCTACCGGCTCGACCTGCGCGCCGGCGGCGCCCGGCCCGGTCCCGCCCGGCCGCTGTGCCCGCGCGAGGAGGAGTTCGGCGGGCCGGTGTGGAAGATCGGCCTGAGCTGGTTCAAGCCGCTGGAGGCCGGGCTGATCGCCGTCGTGCACGGCGTCGGCGCCACCGCGCTCGGCGTGCTCGACCCGGAGACCGGCGAGGTCGTCGACACCGCGGGGCCCTGGACCGAGTGGTCCGCGTCCCTCGCCGTGCACGGCACCCGCGTCCTCGGCGTCGCCGCGAGCCCGCGCACCGCGGCCGAGGTCGTCGAGCTCGACACCTCCACCGGACGCACCCGGGTGACAGGCGCCGCGCACCGCGACCCCGTCGACCCGGCGTACTACCCCGAGCCGCAGATCCGCACCTTCGAGGGGCCCGACGGCCGCTCGGTCCACGCCCACATCTACCCGCCGCACAGCCCCACGCACGTCGCGCCCGGCGAGGAACTGCCGCCGTTCGTCGTCTGGGCGCACGGCGGGCCGACCGGTCACGCGCCGCTCGTCCTCGACCTGGAGATCGCCTACTTCACCTCCCGCGGCATCGGCGTCGCCGAGGTCAACTACGGGGGCTCGACGGGGTACGGGCGGGAGTACCGCAACCGGCTGCGCGAGCAGTGGGGCGTCGTCGACGTCGAGGACTGTGCGGCCGTCGCCCTCGCCCTCGCCGCCGAGGGCACCGCCGACCGGGCCCGGCTCGCCGTCCGCGGCGGCAGCGCCGGCGGCTGGACCAGCGCGGCGTCGCTGACCACCACGGACATCTACGCCTGCGGGACCGTCATCTACCCCATCCTCGACCTCACCGCCTGGGGCAGCGGCGAGACCCACGACTTCGAATCGCAGTACCTGGAGTCGCTGGTCGGGCCGCTGGCCGAGGTCCCCGCGCGGTACGCCGAGCGCTCACCCGTCGAGCACGCCGACCGGCTCACCGTGCCCTTCCTGCTCCTCCAGGGCCTGGACGACGTGATCTGCCCGCCCGCCCAGTGCGAGCGTTTCCTCGCCCGGGTGGAGAGCCAGGGCCGGCGCGTCCCGCACGCGTACATCGCCTTCGAGGGCGAGGGGCACGGCTTCCGCAGAGCCGACACCATGGTCCGTGCCCTGGAGGCCGAACTCTCCCTCTACGCGCAGGTGTTCGGGCTCCACCCGACCGGCCTGCCCGCACTGGAGCTGGCCAAGTGAGCCTCTCGGTCCAGCCCCTGGTCCGGCCGCCGCGGCTGGCGCCCGGCGCCCGGGTCGCCGTCGTCGCGCCGAGCGGGCCGGTGCCCGAGGACCGGCTCCAGGCGGGTCTGGACCTCCTGCGCGGCTGGGACCTCGACCCGGTCGTGGCCCCGCATGTCCAGGACGTGCACGGGGAGTTCGACTACCTGGCGGGCACCGACGCGGACCGCGCCGCCGATCTCCAGCGCGCCTGGTGCGATCCGGGGATCGACGCCGTGCTGTGCGCCCGGGGCGGCTACGGGGTGCAGCGTATGGTCGACCTGCTCGACTGGAGCGCGATGCGGGCCGCGCGGCCCAAGGTCTTCGTCGGGTACAGCGACATCACCGCGCTGCACGAGGCGTTCGCCGTCCGCCTCGGGGTGAGCACGCTGCACGGGCCGATGGTGGCCGCGGCGGACTTCCTCAAGCACGCGCGGGCGCAGGACCATCTGCGGGCCACGCTCTTCGCGCCGGAGACGGTGCGGGTGATCCCCGCGGTGCCCGGGGCCGGGGTGCTGGTGCCCGGCGTCGCGCGCGGGACCACGCTCGGTGGCTGCCTGTCGCTGCTCGCCGCCGATCTCGGCACGCCGCACGCCCGTGCCTCGGCGGGCGGCGCGTTGCTCTGTCTGGAGGACGTCGGCGAGGAGGCGTACCGCGTCGACCGGTACCTGACGCAGCTGTTGCGCGCGGGGTGGCTGGAGGGCGTGGCGGGGATTCTGCTCGGGTCGTGGGCCGAGTGCGAGCCCCTCCGGGGGGTTCTGGTCGACCGGCTGGGTGGGCTCGGTGTTCCGGTGGTGGAGGAGTTCGGGTTCGGGCACGGTGAGGGGGCGTTGACGCTGCCGTTCGGGGTGGCGGGTTCATTGGATGCGGCTGCGTTGACCCTGACCCTGGACGAGCCGGCGCTGAGCTGACGATCCGGCGTACGTCTGCGCCGCGTCTTGGCGGTTTGCGCAGTTCCCCGTGCCCCTGAATGGGCCGTCATTCGGCTGTCCGGCCGGTGCAGCTTCTCGCGCAGTTCCCCGCGCCCCTGAGATGCGCACTTCGTGCGCCATCTCATCGGGCCCGATGGGGCAGCGGCGAAGCCGCAAGCCCCATAGGGGCGCGGGGAACTGCGCGACCAGCCCCCACCGGCCGGCAGACAGGCAACCGCCTCTTGAGGGGCGCGGGGAACTGCGCGACCAGCCCCCGCCGGCCCGCACCCGAACAGGGATAAACCCAGGCCCACCCATTGACCGCGATATGACACGTGTCACACCATGGCTCCGCCGCGAACTTACTGGTCGGTACAACCCCGCATGGAGGCAACCGTGTCCCGAGCCGTGCCCCGAACCCGTACCGCCCTGGCCGCCGCCCTCGGCACACTCGCGGCGGTGACGCTCACCCCGCTCGCCCTCGCGGCTCCAGCGACCGGGGCGACCGGCACATACACCGTCACCCCCCTGAAGTTCACCGTCGACGCGGGCGGACGCCAGTGCATCGTGGACGCCGACCTGTACCGGCCGGCCGGCGTCGACGCCACGCACCCGGCCCCCGCCGTGCTGACCACGAACGGCTTCGGCGGCAGCAAGTCGGACGGCTCCACCGACGCGACCGGCAAGGCCTTCGCCCGGCGCGGGTACGTCGGACTCGTCTACTCCGGGCTCGGCTTCGGCAAGTCCGGCTGCCTGATCTCCCTCGACGACCCCCGGATCGACGGCACGGCGGCCTCCGCCCTCGTCGACTTCCTCGCCGGGACCCGCGCCGCCGACGACGGCACCACCGTCGACTACGTGACGGCCGACAAGAAGGGCGACCCCCGCGTCGGCATGATCGGCGGCTCCTACGGGGGCGCCGTCCAGATGGCGACGGCCGCCGTCGACCACCGGGTGGACGCGCTCGTCCCGCTGATCACCTGGAACGACCTGGCCTACTCCCTCGACCCGCAGAACGCCGCCGACCGGGACGTGCCCGGCGTCTTCAAGTGGCAGTGGACCAACGGGTTCTACCTGATGGGCGAGGGGCAGCCGCTGCTCGAACCCTCGCTCGACCCGTCCCGCATCAACAGGCTGAGCTGCCTGCACTTCGTCGACGACGCCTGCGCGACGATCCGTACGCTCAACTCCGGGCGCTACCCGGCGGACCGCACCAAGGCACTGCTCGACTACGCACGCGGCGTCTCCCCGGTCTCGTACCTGAAGGACGTCAAGGCGCCGACGCTGCTCGTCCAGGGCCAGGCCGACAGCCTGTTCAACCTGAACGAGGCCCGCGCCACGTACGACACCCTGCGCGCCCAGGGCACCCCCACCAAGATGATCTGGCAGTCATGGGGGCACAGCGGCGGCCTGACCGACCCCGCGAGCGGCGAACTCAACCTAGGGGAGGGGAACTTGGAGACGAGCTACGTCGGCAAGCGCATCGTCGCCTGGTTCGACCGGTACCTGCACCGCGCGAAGGGCACCGACACCGGCCCCGCCTTCGCCTACTACCGGGACTGGATCAGCGACCCCGACGGCACCTACGCCACGGCCCCCGCCGTCCCCGCCCTGAACCGCACGCTCTACCTGTCCGGCGACGGTAAACTCGTCGACGACCGGCACAAGGTGGCCCGCGGCAGCCGCGAGTACCGCAACTGGGTCCTCCCCACCAGCCACTCCGAATCGTCGCTCAGCGGCCTCATCGGACTCCCCGACCCGACGCCGTACGACACCCGGGGCACCTACCTCGACTGGACCACGGAGCCGCTGACCACGACGACCGACGTCGTCGGCGCTCCCGAGGCGACCCTCAAGGTGGTCTCGCCGCGGACCGAGCGCGTGCAGCACTCGGCCGACGCCGCCGACAAGCTCGTCCTCTTCGCGAAGCTGTACGACGTCGCGCCGGACGGGACGAAGACGCTCGTGCACCGGCTCGTCGCCCCGGTCCGGGTCCCGGACGTCACCCGCCCCTTCACCGTCACCCTGCCCGGCATCGTGCACCGCTACGAGAAGGGGCACCGCATCCGGTTCGTGATCGCCGCGAGCGACGACGCGTACGGCGGCAACAAGGGGATCAAGCCGGTCACCGTCATCAGCGCGCCCGAGGACACCGGCACCGTGCGGCTGCCCGTCGTCACGGAGTAGCCGCGTCACCCGTACGGTCCCTCGGCCGCTGCGTGGAGGCCGCCCGGCCGCCCATGCTGGGCGGGGAGGCGGCCCCGGCCTCCGGGGGAACGACGGAAGGGCCCACCGATGAGTCCCAAGGACAGCGCGGACTCCGCGAAGAGCGGCACGTTCACGCCGGGCAGGATCGCCGTCCTGCTCCTGGTCGTCCTCGTCCTGGTCTTCATCTTCGAGAACACCCGGCGCGTACAGATCAGGCTGCTCGTCCCCGAGGTCACCATGCCGCTGTGGATGGCGCTCGCGGCGGTCGCCGTCATCGGTGCCGTCTGCGGCGGTTACGGCGTGGCGCGGCGCCGCAAGTGAGGGCGGCCCGCGGCCCGGCGGGACGGTCTGCGTAGGGTGGCCGGATGGCCGCCCACCTGCCCGCACCCCTCGCCGAAGGGGCCCGCGTCGCCCTGCGCCCCCTGACCGCCGCCGACGCCGAGGAGTTCACCGCGCGGGCCCGCGAGAGCCAGGAGCTGCACCACCCCTGGCTCTTCCCACCGCTGCGCACGGACACCTTCGCCGCCTACGAGCGGAGCCTCACCGAGGACCCCGCGAAGCGCGGCTTCCTGGTGTGCGCGCGCGACAGCGGCGCCCTCGCCGGCTTCATCAACATCAACAACATCGTCCACGGCGGCTTCCGCTGCGGCGCCCTCGGCTACGGCGCCTTCGCGCACGCCGCCGGCCGCGGCCTGATGTCCGAGGGGCTCGGCCTCGTGGTGCGGCACGCCTTCGGACCGCTCGGCCTGCACCGCCTGGAGATCAACGCGCAGCCCGGCAACGCCGCCTCGCTCGCGCTGGCCCGCCGCGCCGGCTTCCGCCGGGAGGGGTACTCGCCGGACTTCCTCTTCGTCGACGGGGCCTGGCGCGACCACGAGCGCTGGGCGCTCACCGCCGAGATGACCGGCGGCCCGGCTACCGGCCGGCGCGCCCCGGCTTCCGGTTGATCTTCATCGTGTCCATGTCGGTCACCGTCGAGCGCAGCTCACCGTGGCCGAGCCCCTGCTCGCGCAGGTACGCCTCGGCCCGCTCCTCGGCGAGGGCGGCCGCCATCTCGTCCCCGTCGTCCGGATCGGACTCGACGACGTAGCGCATGGAGAAGTGCTTGAGCGTCCGGTCGTACGCGAGGGAGCCCTCCGGTGCGAACCGCATCCCCGCGATGCCCTCGTGCTCCGCGACCTCGGCGAGCAGCCGCTCGCGCACCGCGTCGGTGAGCCCCTCGAACGCGGCGCGGACAATGACCCGGTAGGTGTGGCTCTCGGCCATGATGCGTGGTGCTCCTCAGGAGGCGGCGGCGCCGCTCGGACTGTTGAAAGCGCCAGCCTACGTCGGTGAGGATGCCTGGCATGCGGAATATCGTCGCCCTCGACGCCCCCTCCAACCTGGGCCTGCGCCCGCCCGCGCCGGGCACCGTCCCAGGCGTCTACAAACTCGCCGGCGCGCTGCGCGAGAACGGCATCGTGCGCAGACTCGGCGCCCTCGAAGGCGGGGTCGTCGTCCCGCCCCGCTACGACCGGGGCGACTGGCAGGAGGGCGACGGCGTCTTCAACGCCGCCGCCCTCGCCGCGTACACGGTGCGCCTCGCCGACCGGATCGAGCGGCACGTCCGGGCGGGGGAGTTCGCGCTCGTGCTCGGCGGGGACTGCTCGATCCAGCTGGGCGCGGCCCTCGCACTGCGCCGCGTCGGCCGGTTCGGGCTCGCGGCCGTCGACGCCTCCGCCGACTTCCGCCACCCGGGCAACTCCCGCAGCGTCGGGGCGGCCGGCGGCGAGGAGCTGGCCCTCGCGACCGGCCGCGGCCAGGAGGACCTCACCGACCTCGACGGGCTGCGGCCGTACCTGCGCGACGAGGACGTCCGGCTCCTCGGCGGGCGCGACGCCTTCGCGGACGACCGCGCCGAACTCGCCGCCCTGAAGATCGCGAACGTCACCGTCGGCGAGCTGCGGGCCTGGGGCGTCGACGACGTCGTCCGCGGCTGCGTCCGCGGCCTGGAGATCCCGCAGCTCGACGGCTTCTGGGTGCATCTCGACGCCGACGTGCTCGACCCGAGCGTGATGCCGGCCGTCGACAGCCCCGACGCGGACGGCCTCTTCCCCGACGAACTCCTCGCCCTGCTCCGTCCGTTGCTCGCCTCCCCGGCCTGCGTCGGCATGAACGTCACCATCTACGACCCCGACCTCGACCCGGACGGCACCGCGGGCGCCCTGCTCACCGACCTCGTCGTGGCGGCCTTTGCGCAATCCTGACCGGGGCGGCCCCTGGTCACCTCGCCGATGACCCTGTTCCATGGTCATCGGGGGCGGGCCGCGCCCCGTGGCATCGGGAGGCAGACATGACGGTCGTACGGCGCGCGGTACTGACCCTGCCCGGCGCGGCGCTGGGCCCGGCGAACCCGCTGCCACCACTGCGGCCCCTGGACCAGGTGCACGAGGTCGACGAGCGCTCCGCCGAGGACCTGCCGCTCGACATGGCCCGCCAGCTCGGCTACCAGCCGCTGCGCGGCATTCTGCCCGAGCGGCTGCGCGACGGATACGGGCGGGAGCGCCCGCCGGTCGACCTCGACACCATCGTGATCGAGAACGACCGGCTGCGGGCGACGGTGCTGCCCGGGCTCGGCGGCCGCGTCGCCTCCCTGTTCCACAAGCCGACCGGCCGCGAACTCCTGTACCGCAACCCGGTGTTCCAGCCCGCCGCCTTCGCCCTCAACGGCGCCTGGTTCTCCGGTGGCATCGAGTGGAACATCGGCGCCACCGGCCACTCCACCCTCTCCTGCGCGCCCCTGCATGCCGCCCGCGTCACCGCGCCCGACGGCACCGAGATGCTGCGCCTGTGGGAGTGGGAGCGCCTGCGCGACCTGCCCTTCCAGGTCGACCTGTGGCTGCCCGAGGACTCCGACTTCCTCTACGTGGGCGTCCGCGTCCGCAATCCGCACGAGAAGCCCGCGCCCGTCTACTGGTGGTCGAACATCGCGGTGCCCGAGGAGCGCCGGGTCCTCGCACCCGCCCGCGAGGCCTGGCACTTCGGCTACGCCCGGTCCCTGCGCCGCGTCCCCGTCCCGCGGTTCGACGGCGCCGACCGCACCTACCCCCTCAACAGCGAGTTCCCCGCCGACTACTTCTACGAGATCGAGGACGGGCGGCGCCGCTGGATCGCCGCCCTCGACGCGAGCGGGCAGGGGCTCGTCCAGACGTCGACCGACACGCTGCGCGGCCGCAAGCTCTTCCTGTGGGGCGGCGGAAGCGGCGGCCGGCGCTGGCAGGAGTGGCTGACCGAGCCCGGCACCGGCGGCTACGCCGAGATCCAGGCGGGCCTGGCCCGCACCCAGCTGGAGCACGTACGGCTGGAGGCGCAGGGGGAGTTCAGCTGGCTGGAGGTGTACGGACCGCTGACCGCCGATGCCGGGACGGTCCACGGCGCGGGGGAGTGGGGCGCGGCCGTCGGCGAGGTCGAGGACCGCCTGGAGCGGGCGCTGCCGCGCGCCGATGTGCAGGCCGCGTACGAGGCGTGGCTGCCGCACGCCGACACCGAGCCGGGGCAACGGCTCGCCGCGGGGTCGGGGTGGGGCGCGCTGGAGGTCCTGCGGGCCGGCGTCAAGGTGCCGGGCACGCCCTTCGACGAGTCGACGCTCGGCGAGGAGCAGGCGCCGTGGCGGGAGCTGCTGGAGTCGGGCATCTTCCCCGAGCCGCGCCGGATCGGCGTGCCCGGCCCCAGCCTGACCTCCCCGGCCTGGCGGGACATGCTGGAGACGGCGCCGGCCCGGCCGCTCGCCGAGTACCACCTGGGCGTCGCGCAGTGGCACGCCGGTGACCGGGCGCAGGCGGTGCGCAGCTGGGAGCGCGGCCTCGAACTCGCCGTCTCCGACTGGCCGTTCCTGCGCTGCCTCGCGGTGGCCGACGCGACGGACGGACATCTGGAGCGCGCCGCCGACCGGCACGCCGCGGCCTTCGACGACCTGTGCGCGGAGCGCCGGGACGAGGGCGAGGTGTGGCGGGCGGCGACGGCCGCGCTCGGCCGCGAGGCGATCGAGGCGCTGCTCCTGGTCGAGCGGACCGTCGCGGCCCGGGGCGTGTGGGAGCGGCTTCCCGCGGCCACCCGGGCGCGGGGGCGCTTCCGCCTCCTGGAGGTCCACCTGCTGCTCGCGGAGGGCGAGGTGGCGGCTGCACGTGCGGTGCTGGACGCCGGGTTCGAGGTGGCGGACCTGCGTGAGGGGGCGGAGGTCCTGGGCGAGGTCTGGGCGCGGGCCGCACCGGGGGAGCCGCTGCCCGCCCGGTACGACTTCCGCATGCGGCCCCAAGCACGTCCGGCCGGGGAGTGAGGTCCGGCCCGCCCGGCCCCTAGACCAGTTCGCCCCGGCGGGCCACGATGCGTCCCGCGTGGACGACCATGTCGCGCTGCGGCATGTCGACCACCACCTGCGGCACACACTCCCCGCGGACGAGGACGAAGTCGGCCGGCGAACCGGGGGTGAGATCGGCCCGGGGCAGCCCCAGCACATCCGCTGAGCCGTGCGTGCCCACCGTGTAGCAGGCGGTCAGTTCGTCGTCGAGACGGACGTCGGTGACCCAGCCGAGGAGGTGTGCGCGGTGCAGCATGTCCGCGTCGCCGAACGGACTCCAGGAGTCGCGCACGCCGTCCGAACCGAGCCCGACCCGTACCCCGTGCCGCGTCAGCCCGGCGATCGGCAGGACCAGCGACTCGTTCGGAGCGACCGTCGTCAGGGCGATGTCCAGGTCCGCCAGGTCCTGGGCTGTCGCGTCGAGTTCGGCCGGTGGCAGGAACGGCAGGCAGAAGACGTGGCTGACCGTCACCTTGCCGCGCAGTGACAGCGCCCGGGTCCGCTCGATGATGCCGCGCAGAACCTTCGTCCCCTTCTCGTCCCGGTCGTGCAGATGGATGTCGACGCCGACGCCGTAGCGGTCGGCCAGGCCGAAGACCAGGTCGAGCTGCTCGTCGAGGGCATGGTCGAAGCTGATCGGGTCGATGCCGCCGATCATGTCGACGAGGCCGGCGCGCGCGGCGGACTCCAGCAGCTTCGCCGTGCCCGGCGCGCGGACCACGCCGTGCTGCGGGAACGCCACGATCTGCACGTCCAGCGCGTCCGCGAGTCGCTCGCGCGCCTCGGCGATGCCCTCGACACCGGCCAGGCCGAAGGCGGGCGCCACGTCCGCGTGCGCGCGCATGGCCCGGGTGCCGCGGGTCACGGCGTGCGCCATCAGTCCGTACGCACGCTCGCCGACGGGCCGCTTCTGCGCGTGGAACAGCTCCACGTCCTGCGCGCAGTACTCCGCGATCCCGCTCGCGGGTCTGCGCGACACCCAGCCGCCGCCCCAGCTGGTCTTGTCGGGGTGGATGTGCGCGTCCACGAGAGCGGGAAGGGCGAGGCGCCCGCCGCCCTCGACGACTCGTGCGCCCCCGGGTGCGGGCCGGTCGCTGATCAGGCCGTCGACGACGGTGAGATCCACGGCGTCCCGCGCACCGAAGGGGCGTACGTCGCGGAAGATGACGGCCTTCCCGGGGCGGGGCGCGCCGGGCCCGTGCGCCGCGGCGGCCTCGGCCGCCGCGGGGGCGAGGGCCGCGCCGAGCGAGGCGGCGCCCGCGAGGACACCGCGCCGGGAGAGGGGAGGAGGAGTCATGGCCACAAGCTCCTTGGGGTTCGGTGGTGCGGTGTGGTGC
Source organism: Streptomyces sp. NPDC006552 (assembly GCF_040611655.1). Lineage (NCBI taxonomy): Bacteria > Bacillati > Actinomycetota > Actinomycetes > Kitasatosporales > Streptomycetaceae > Streptomyces > Streptomyces sp. NPDC006552. Next base: position 54,047 of record NZ_JBEXOS010000026.1, on the reverse strand, counting down.
GGGGCGGAGGCAGGGGGCGGATCAGAGGACGAGACCCGAACGCACCACGCGGGCAGGTGACGTGAGCACCGAGAGATCCGCCAGGGGATCGCCGGGGACGAGCAGGACATCACCGGCGTGGCCACGGGAGAGGCGGCCCGCCGTGCCCGTGAGGCCGAGCAGGCGGGCGGCGCCGGTGGTGGCGGTGCGGAGCGCGTCGAGCGCCGGCAGCCCCGCCGCGCGCATCAGCTCGACCTCGCGGCCGATCGGTGTGATCTGCCCGCCCGAGGAGTCGGTGCCCGCCGCCAGCGGTACCCCCAGCTCGTGCGCGGCCAGCACCGCCCGCTTCAGGACCGGCAGATAGGCGCGGCCGCGCTCGGCCAGGACCGGATCGGCGGAGTCGGCGAGACCGGCGATGGCGGTGAGGGTCGGCGTGAAGTACGTGCCCCTGCGCCGCATCTCACCCAGGGTCCGTTCGCTGACGAAGACGCCGTGCTCCAGTGAGCGGATGCCCGCGGTCACCGCGTCGTGGCAGCCGCGTTCGCTGTAGCTGTGGCACAGCACGCCCTTGCCGCCGCGCCGGGCCGCCGCCACCACCTCGGCGAGCTGCTCGCGCGAGTACACCTGGGCGAGCGGGTCCTGCTCGGGCAGACCCGCGCGTTCGTTGACCCGCGTCTTCACGACGTCGGCGCCGCGCGCCAGGTTCACCTGGACGACCCGGCGCAGCGCCTCGGCGGACCGCACACCGTCCTTCAGCCGGGCCAGCGGGGTCAGGTCCGGGTCGGCGAGGACGGTGTCGCCGAGGTCGGGCGTGACGAAGACCCCGGCGGCCCGCAGCCGCGGCGCGAGTCCGGGGGCCTGCCGGGCCAGCTCCCGTACGGCGATGTCCTGGTAGAAGTTGGTGGAACCGCTGCGCGCGCTGGTGGCGCCCTGCCGGACGGCGGTGTGCGCCTCGTCCGCGGTGTTGAGGTGGATGTGCGCGTCGATCAGGCCGGGCAGCATCCACTGGCCGTGCGCGTCCAGATGCGGCAGGCCATCGGGGACGGTGACGCGGGAGCGGGGGCCGGCCGCGTGCACCACGCCGGCGCGGATCACCACGACCGCGTCCTGCGTGACCTCACCGGTCGCGGGGTCGAGCAGGGTGCCGCCCGCGACGACGAGGTCTCCGGCCTGGCCGGGGCGGACCCGGGCCGAGGCGGCGGCCGGGGCGGCGGCGACAGCGGTGGCGGTGCCGGCGAGGGCCGCGGAGGCGGCGAGCACCCCGCGGCGGGTCAGTCGTCCGGAAGGGGGTTCGGCGGGCTCGACACACATGGGGGGCTCCTTGCGGGGAGGAGGAGAGCCTGGCCCGACAGTTTGTATACCAAGTGGGAGTGCGCGGCAAGATCCGGAGTAGAGACTCCTCCCGATGCGCGGCTTGTGCCGGGAACATTCCGCGAATGCGGGCCTCTCCATCTAGGCTTGGTATACAAGATCCCCTGGCCGGTGCCTACGGCGACTGGTGGTTGAGACGGTTGGTCTCTAAGAGGGCAGGGCCGGGTCACCGAAGAGGGACTTGGCGGCCACCGCGCGGCTGTCCCGGACGTGCAGCAGCGTGCTCGCGGCCGCGGCCTCCTCGTCGCCCGCCGCGATGTGCCGGAACATCTCCGCGTGCTGCGCGCGCATATGGGCCGGTTCCTCGCGCATCCCGAACAGGAGCTGCAACTGCCAGCTGACCTGCTCCATCGTGCGGGCCAGCAGCGGATTGCCGCCGAGGGCCACCACCTCCTCGTGGAAGGCCGTGTGCGCCGCCACCTCGCGCGGCCCCTCGTCCGCCGCGGCCGCCCGCTCGGCCCGGTCCAGGAGGTCCCGCAGCGCCGCCAGGCCCGCCGGTTCGTGCGGACGGGCGGCGGCCACCGCGCGCGCCGCCAGCCGCGAGGCCTGCACGGCCAGCGGCTCCCACACCTCGTACAGCTGCCGTACGTCGTCCCGCTCCAGGTGCCGCACCCGGACGCCGCTGTGCGGCAGCAGTTCGAGCAGGCCCTCCGTGACCAGGGCCCGCAGCGCCTCACGCACCGGCACCCGAGACATGTTCAGCTCCTCGGCGACCTCGCGCTCCACGAGCCGCGCGCCCATCGGGTAGCGGCGGTCGACGATGCGCCGCCGCACCTCTTCGCGCGCCCGCACGCTCAGGGACGTCCGCCCCTGCCCCGCCTGTGCCTGCCTGCCCGCCACGCCCACCGTCCTTCGCCGTACCGCTCCGGGCGAGGATACGTGCGCGAGCGCCGGGCCCGGCTCAGGACTCCGCGGGCGCCTGGCGGTCCGCGTACTCGAAGACCGAGCCGTCCGGGTGCAGGGCGATGAGGTTGCGGCCAGCCGGGGTGGGTACCGGGCCCGCGACGATGTGCGCGCCGGACGCCGTCAGGACCGCGTGCGCCTCGTCCACGTCGCGCACCGCGACCGTGGCCGTCACCTTGCGCAGCACGTCCAGCTCCTGCTGCGGGCCGCTCATCAGGAGGAAGCAGCCGACGGCGGCGACCGCGACCCCGCCGCGCTCGAAGCGCAGCGCTCTGCTGCCCGTCAGCTGTTCGTAGAACGTCACCGAGGACTCCAAATCCTCGACGCAGATGCGCAGCGTGGTGCCCAGGATCTCCATACGCGGGAGCCTAGTTGACCGGGCGCGCGAGCGTGATCGCTTCGGGGGCCGCCGGCCCGCGTCCGGACCACGCCTTCGCTGACCGGCGCGGTGCCCGGGTACCACGGCACGCATGGACGACCGACGGAATGACCGGCTGGACGACCGACTGAACGAGGAGCCGAGCGGTCAGGTGACCCGGGCCGTGCGGGAGGCGCCGCGGGCCGAGCTGACCGAGGCCGTGCGCGAGAGCGCGCGAGGGTAGGCGGACCGCGACGCCGTACGCGGGAGCGGCGGCCGCGGTCGCGCGGTTACGCGGGCGCCACGCCGGCCGTGCCCCCCCGGCCTCGTGCCCGCCCCCGGCCTGTCCGGGTGGGCCGCCGCCCTGACCGTCTCCGGCGCCGTTCGCATCCGCCCGGCTGCCACGCCCCGGCCGCTCCCTGCCTCCCCTCGCCGCTCACAATTCCCGCACACATGAGGAGGGTTGAGGTTTGGTCGGGGGATGAGCGGTGACTCGGAGGGCGAGGCACGGGCCCGTCGGCAAGCCACCGGGCGAGACCGGACCCCAAAGGCAGTGCGCGCCGTGCGACGGCGCGACCGACGTGACGAGAGGGGCAGGGCCGAGCGCCGACGGCGCCTCCGTCGGCCGGCCGCAGCGGCCTTCCCGTCTCACCCGTGTACACCACAGACCGAGGAGGACGACTCTCCATGACCGTGGTCCCTGCACAGCAATCAGGCGGCGGTGGCGGCACCAGCGGCCTGTACGACGTACTCGAACTCGTGCTGGACCGCGGACTCGTCATCGACGCGTTCGTCCGTGTCTCGCTGGTCGGCATCGAGATCCTGAAGATCGACATCCGCGTCGTCGTCGCCAGCGTCGACACCTACCTCCGCTTCGCCGAAGCCTGCAACCGCCTCGACCTGGAGGCGGGGCCCAACCGCAGCCCCGGCCTGCCGGAACTCCTCGGCGGAAAGGACGAGTCGGGCACCGAGAGCAAGGCCAAGGGCGCGCTGTCCGGCGCCGCCGAGACCATCTCGGGCGCCCGTGACCAGTCGCGCGAGGAGAGCCGGCCCGCCGCGCGGCGCGCCCGCAGCACCTCCAGTCGCCGCAAGGGGGAGCAGGAATGAGCAGTACGTACATCTACGGGATCGCGAGCGCCGGACATCCCTCGCTGCCCGACGGCGCGGGGGGGATCGGCGAACCGCCGCGCACGGTCCGGCTCGTGAAGGAAGGCGGGCTCACGGCCGTCGTCAGCGACGCTCCGGACGATCTGCGGCCCAAGCGGCGCGACCTGCTGGCGCACCAGAACATCCTGGCTGAGGCGGGCACGGGCGGCGCGGTGCTGCCCATGCGGTTCGGCAGCCTCGCCCCCGACGACGACGCCGTCGCGATGGTGCTGGCCGAGCGGGCCGGGCACTACCACGAGCGGCTGCGGGCGCTCGACGGCAAGGTGGAGTACAACGTCAAGGCGCAGCACAACGAAGAGGCCGTCCTGCACCGGGTGATGGCCGAGAACGCCGAGATCCGCACGGTGACCGAGGCCAACCGGCGGGCGGGCGGCGGCAGCCACGAGGAGAAGCTGCGCCTCGGCGAGCTGGTCGTGGCCGCGGTGCAGGCCCGTGAGGCGCAGGACGCCGTCACCCTGCGGCAGCTCCTGGAGCCCGCCGCCGACGCGGTCTCGAACGGGCCGCAGAGCGCCGGCTGGCTCGCCAACGTCTCGTTCCTCGTGGACCGGAAGGCCGCCGAGCACTTCCTCACCGCGGTCGAGACGGCCCGCAGCGAGCACGCGCACGTCGAACTCAAGGTCAACGGCCCGCTCCCGCCGTACAGCTTCGTGGAGCCGGGACCGTCGGAGCCCGTCGGCACCGAAGTGAACGGACCCGCAGACATTCGACCGTAGCGAGGACCAGGTCCTCGACCGGGTGGAGGCACAGTGAACCGAATAGCTCTCGGCCTCGCGGTAGGGGCCGGTTACATCCTCGGACGCACGAAGAAGATGAAGCTGGCGTTCGCCGTCGGCACGATGGTCGCGGGCAAGCGACTGAAGCTGAGCCCGAAGGCGCTGGCCGAGCTGGTCAGTACGCAACTGGAGAAGAACCCGCAGTTCAAGGGGGTCGGCGACCAGCTCCGCCAGGACTTGCGCGGCGTCGGCACGGCCGCGTCGGGCGCGCTGGTGGAGCGGCAGCTCGAGGGGCTCGCGGGCCGGTTGCACTCGCGGACCCAGGGCGTGCAGGACCGCATCGCCGGCGTCACGCCGGACGCGGACGACGTGCGGGGCGCGGGGGACCGGGTGACGGGCGTCGTCCGGGGACGCAAGCGCCGAGGCGAGGACGACAGCGGGGAGGATGCCGGCGAGGACGGGGCGCACGCGGACGGCGAGGAGTACGAGGACGAGCGCGACACCTCGGACGAGCGCGGGGACGCACAGAGCGGCGGCCGCGACGAGGACGAGAGCGGCGCGCGGAACAAGAAGCCCTCGGCGGACGGGCGCGCCGCGGCGCCGCGCAAGTCCACCCGCACCACGAAGAGTGCGACGGCGAAGAGTTCCACGGCGAGGAGCGCCTCGGCCAAGACCGGTGCGGCGAAGACCGGTGCGGCGAAGAAGACACCCGCCAAGAAGAGCGCCGCGAAGCGTGCGAGCGGCGGCGGGGCGGAGGGTGGTGGCGGTGGGTCCGCCTCGCGGGCGCCCCGGGCGGCGAAGAAGGCGACCGGCAGCGCGACCCGCACCGCGAAGGGAGGCCGTGACCATGGCTGACTCCCCGACCAAGGCACTCGGCGGCATAGCTCAGAGCCAGGCCGTCGAGCACCTCAAGTCCGAATTGCAGAGCTACGCCTTGGCGCAGGTCGAGCGCGTGCTCGCCGGCGCGGGCCGCAAGCTCGGCGAGACCACCGGCAAGCTGACCGATATCGCCGAGGGCAACAGTCCGGGCTTCGCCAAGCTGGCACTGGACGGCGGACGCAAGCTGGCCGAGGGCAAGGGGCCGATGCGCACCGCGATCGAACTGGGTGCGGGCCACCTGAAGGACAAGGCCATCGGGGCGTTCAAGGGCCTCGGCGGCAAGGGCAAGAGCAAGGGCGGTGCGGGGAAGAAGCCGACCGTCATCATGGAGTTCATCGACGTCGGCGTCGACCTGCGGACCGCGTACGACTCGTGGACGCAGTACCAGGAGTTCAGCACCTTCGCGAAGGGTGTCAAGAACGCGAGCCGCGCCGACGACGTCACCTCGGACTGGCAGCTCAAGGTCTTCTGGTCCAACCGGAGCTGGAAGGCGCACACCACCGAGCAACTGCCGGACGAGCGGATCCAGTGGACGTCCGAAGGCGCCAAGGGCACGACGAAGGGTGTCGTCACCTTCCATGAGCTGGCCGACCGGCTCACCAGGGTCCTGCTGGTCATCGAGTACTACCCCAAGGGCCTGTTCGAGAAGACCGGCAACATCTGGCGCGCCCAGGGCCGCCGGGCCCGTCTCGACCTCAAGCATTTCGCGCGTTTCGTGACGCTGCGCGGTGAGGCGAGCGACGGCTGGCGCGGCGAGATCCAGGACGGGGAGGTCGTCCTGAGTCACGAGGACGCCGTGGAGCAGGAGGAACAGGAGCAGCAGGAACAACAGGAGGAGCAGGAAGTCCAGGAGGAGGGGCAGGAGCAGGAGGCGCAGGGGGAGGCGTCGGACGACTCGTACGGGAGCGATGAGGCGGACGAGCCGGAGGACGCGGAGGCCGAGGACGATGGCGAGTACGAGGGTGAGTATGAGGAGGAGGACGAGGGCGACGCGGAGGAGTACGAGGACGCCGTGGACGAGTCCGACGAGTCCGACGAACCCGTCGAGTCCGACGAACCCGACGAGGAGCGGCGGCCGGCCGCCAGTGCCGGGCGGACTCGGCGATAGGTAGGCGGGGCCCGTTCGGGCCACGGGGCTCTGTCCCGGACCCGGCTCCCCGATCGCTGGAGGGGCTTGATGGTGGGCTCCGCCCCGGGCCCCGTTCCCCCCATCGCGGGAGGGGCGTGAGGAGCTGGGTCCGGGGCAGGCCCCGTCGCGCGCCCGCAGGGGCGGCTCGACGGGGGCTTGCGGTGGGGTCAGGACGCGAGGGTGCGTGGTTTGCGGCAGAGGATCTCGCCGTGCAGGACCGCGAACCACGCGTCCTCGTGCGTGCCCCATTCCCGCCACGCCTCGGAGACGGACGCCAGCTGCCCGGGCGTCGCGTGGCCGCCCTCGATCGCCCGGTCCGCGTAGGCCGAGGCGACCGTGCGGTCCGCCCACAGCCCGCTCCACCAGGCGATCTCGTCCGGCGTCGCGTAGCACCACGTACCGGCCGTCGCCGTGATGTCCGCCGCCGCGAAGCCCGCCCGCAGCGCCCACGCCTTGAGATGCCGGCCCGCGTCCGGCTCGCCGCCGTTGTCCCGGGCGACCCGGCGGTACAGGTCCAGCCAGTCGGTCATGCCGGGGGAGTGCGGGTACCAGGTCATCGCGGCGTAGTCGGAGTCGCGTACCGCGACGAGGCCGCCGGGCTTGGTGACCCGGCGCATCTCGCGCAGCGCCTGGACGGGGTCGCCGACATGTTGCAGGACCTGGTGCGCGTGCACCACGCAGAACGTGTCGTCCGGGAAGTCCAGGGTGTGCACGTCGGCGGTGGTGAACTCGACGTTCGTCAGGCCCCGTCCGGCGGCCGTGGCCCGCGCCCGGTCGAGGATCTCCGGCGCGTGGTCGGCCCCGACGACGTGGCCGTCGGGGACCAGCGCGGCCAGGTCGGCGGTGATCGTGCCGGGGCCGCAGCCGATGTCCAGGATCCGCATGTGCGGCTTGAGCGAACCGAGCAGGTAGGCCGCGGAGTTGGCGGCGGTACGCCAGGTGTGCGAGCGCAGCACGGACTCGTGGTGTCCGTGGGTGTAGACGGCGGTCTCCTGTGACATGCCCGGTCCCCTTCACGGTGCGGCCTCGACGGCGCGACGGTGCCTCCCGGGGACGCCCCGGGGAGCCACCGTCAACGTACGCCCGTCAGCCGGATCGTGAGACACCCGTCTTGTCATGTGGACGGGGTGCGGGTCACAGTATGCTCGGCGGCCGGTACACGCGCAGCGCCTCGTGCTGCTTGTCGACCGTCAACTCCCGCCCGCACTCGGTGACTTCGCCGTCGTAGGCGAGCGGGGTGCCCGGCGAGACGCCGTCGACGTGCAGGTGGGTGAGGCGGGTCGCGGAGTGGAACGGGGAGCGCGAGAGCGGGCCCGACAGGGCCGCCGCGAGCAGCCGCACCCCGGGCAGCCGGCCGCCGCTGACGGTGCGGACGTCGAGCAGGCCGTCGGCGAGGTCCGCGCGCCGGCCCGCGGTCAGGCCCATCCGCCGGTAGGTGCAGTTGCCGGCGAACAGCAGCCACAGCGGCCGCTTCTCGCCGTGCACATGGACTTCGAGCGGGTGGTCGCGGCGGAGCACGTGCACCGCGCCGACCACGTCGGCGAGCCGGCCGCCGATCCGCCCCGACCAGCGCTCGCGCTCGCGCACCAGCTCCGGGTAGGCGCCCAGGCTGAACGTGTTGAGGAAGATCCCGGACGCCTTGTCCGAGCGGAACCGGCCGACGTCGACCGCGACCGCGTCGCCGCCGACGAGGGCCCGCACGAGGTCGCCCGCGTCCTCGATGCCGAGGTCGTAGGCGAAGTGGTTCAGGGTGCCGCCGGGCAGCACGGCCAGCGGCAGATCGTGCTTGAGGGCCACCTGCGCGGCCGTGTTGACCGAGCCGTCGCCGCCCGAGACGCCCAGGACGCGGGCGCTCTGCGCCGCCTTCTCCAGCGCGGCCGGGATCTCGGCGCCCTCGCACTCCACGAACTCGGCCAGCGGCAGCGCGTCCCGCAGTACCCGCACCCGCTCCGGCGTCCCCGCCTGGGTGTTCACCACCATCACCAGGCCCTCGCCCTCCGGCAGCGCCGGCACGTCGTCCACCAGCGGGCGGCCCGGCGAGGGCATCTGGTCCCGGGTCGGCACCAGGCCCCGGACGGCGAAGGCCGCGCCCACCCCGAGCGCGGCGCCCGCGAGCACGTCACCGGGGAAGTGCGCGCCCGTGTACACCCGGGAGGCCGCCACCGAGAACGCCACCGGGGCGATCACGGCGCCCCAGCCCCGCGACTCCAGGGCGACCCCCGTCGCGAACGCCGCCGCCGAGGCCGCGTGGCCCGAGGGGAACGACGTCGTGAACGGCTGCCGCTTGAGCCGGCGCACTATCGGCACGGCGTCGAGGGCCGGCCGCGTGCGGCGCACCGACCGCTTGCCGATCGTGTTGATCGTGGCGGAGGCGAGGGCCAGCGAGGAGACCCCGCGCAGGGCGGCCCGGCGGGCCCGCGGCGAACCCGTCGCCGCCAGCACACCGGCCGCGGCGAACCACAGCACCCCGTGGTTGGCCGTCCGGCTCAGGCCCGGCAGGATCCGCTCGGCGCCGGGCCAGCGCCGCTCGGCGGCGTTCTCGAACAGCCGCATGTCGAGGGCGGCCAGCCGACCGCGCAGGGAAGGCCCGGGCCGCGGCGCTTCCGCCGCGGCTCTCGGCAGCCTGGAGATGTCGAAGTCGGCACACATGCCACGACCCCTACCCCGGGCCGGGCTCCGCACCCAGCTTCGCGCACCCTATTCGTTTGCCCGTCACCCGCACGGACGTCCAGAATGCACGACCATGGGACATCTGGAAGCCGCGCACCTCGAGTACTACTTGCCGGACGGGCGGGCGCTGCTCGGTGATGTCTCCTTCCGCGTGGGCGAGGGCGCCGTGGTCGCCCTGGTCGGACCGAACGGGGCGGGCAAGACGACCCTGCTCCGGCTGATCTCCGGCGAGCTGCAACCGCACGGCGGCTCCGTCGCGGTCGGCGGCGGGCTCGGCGTGATGCGCCAGTTCGTCGGCTCCGTGCGCGACGCCACGACCGTGCGTGACCTGCTCGTCTCCGTGGCCTCCCCGCGCATCCGCGAGGCCGCGCGGGCGGTCGACGCGGCCGAGCACGCGATCATGACCGTCGACGACGAGGCCGCGCAGATGGGCTACGCGCAGGCGCTCTCCGACTGGGCCGAGGCGCAGGGCTACGAGGCCGAGACGCTCTGGGACATGTGCACCACGGCCGCGCTCGGCGTCCCCTACGACAAGGCGCAGTTCCGCGAGGTACGCACCCTCTCCGGCGGCGAGCAGAAGCGGCTCGTCCTCGAAGCGCTGCTGCGCGGCACCGACGAGGTGCTGCTCCTGGACGAGCCGGACAACTACCTCGACGTACCCGGCAAGCGCTGGCTGGAGGAGAAGCTCCGCGAGACCCGCAAGACCGTGCTCTTCGTCTCGCACGACCGCGAGCTGCTCGCCCGCTCCGCCGAGAAGATCGTCAGCGTCGAACCGGCCCCGGCCGGCGCCGACGCGTGGGTGCACGGCGGCGGCTTCGCCACGTACCACGAGGCGCGGCGCGAGCGCTTCGCCCGCTTCGAGGAGTTGCGCCGGCGCTGGGACGAGAAGCACGCGCAGCTGAAGAAACTCGTGGTGAACCTGCGCCAGGCGGCCTCCGTCAGCCACGAGATGGCCTCCCGGTACGCCGCCGCGCAGACCCGGCTGCGCAAGTTCGAGGAAGCCGGACCGCCGCCGGAGCCGCCGCGCGAGCAGGACATCACGATGCGGCTCAAGGGCGGCCGCACCGGGGTGCGCGCCGTCACCTGCAAGGGCCTGGAGCTGACCGGCCTCATGCACCCGTTCGACCTGGAGGTCTTCTACGGCGAGCGGGTCGCCGTGCTGGGGTCGAACGGCTCGGGCAAGTCCCACTTCCTGCGCCTGCTCGCCGGGGACACGTCCGTGGCGCACTCCGGGGAGTTCAAGCTCGGCGCCCGCGTCGTCCCCGGCCACTTCGCCCAGACCCACGCCCACCCCGAACTGCGGGGCCGCACCCTCCTGGACATCCTCTGGCGCGACCACGCCAAGGACAAGGGAGCCGCGATGTCCCGGCTGCGGCGCTACGAACTGACCGCGCAGGCGGAGCAGAAGTTCGAGCGGCTCTCCGGCGGCCAGCAGGCCCGCTTCCAGATCCTCCTGCTCGAACTGGAAGGCGCCACCGCGCTCCTGCTCGACGAGCCCACCGACAACCTCGACCTGGAGTCGGCCGAAGCGCTTCAGGAGGGCCTGGAGTCCTTCGACGGCACGGTCCTCGCCGTCACCCACGACCGGTGGTTCGCCCGCGCCTTCGACCGGTACCTGGTCTTCGGCGCGGACGGCCGGGTGCGGGAGACGACGGAGCCGGTCTGGGACGAGCGCCGCGTGGAGCGCCCGCGCTGAACCCTCTCGCCCCGGGGCCGCCCCACCCCGAGGCCCCTCGCCGTACGCTGAGTGGTCGGGCGCGCACGACGAGAATGGCCGAGGCATGAAGAGACCGCTGGTGAGGACCTCCTTGCGGACGGACGACGTCGAGGAGGCCGGGGAAGCGATCAGGGACGCGTTCTACACCAACCGGCTGGACGTCCTGGCCGCGCCGGACCGGTTCGGCGCCGCCTTCGAGACGCTGGACCTCGGCGGCGTCACCGTCGGCGACCTCGCCTGCGGCGCCGATGTCCGGGTCCGCTGCGGCGAGCTGGGCGCGTACCACGTGAACATCCCGCTCGGCGCCCCGATGGTCTGGCGCCAGGCGGGCCGGCCCGCACTGGTGACGCCGCGCGGCCGGGCCGCGCTGTTCCAGCCCGTCGGCTCCACGAGCGTGGACCGCTGGGCCGGGGACGGCCGGATCATCGCCCTGAAGGTGGAGCGCGCCCTGCTCGAACGCCGCCTGGAGGAGCTGACCGGGCGGGCGCCGCGCACCCCCGTGGTGCTCGGCCCGGAACTCGACCTCACCCGCGGCCGCGGCAGGGCCTGGGCCCAGCTCGTGCGTGTGCTCGTCGACGACCTCGCCGCGCCGGCCCGGCTGCTCGACCACCCCCTGGTCGCCGAGCCGCTGCGCGACGCCGTCGTGAGCGGCCTGCTGCTCGCCGCCGACCACCGCGACCGCGACCTGCTCGAAGCCCCGGCCCGGGGGCTGCGGCCCGCGCCCGTCAAACGGGCCATGGACGCGATACGCGAACGCCCCGAGCACCCCTTCACCACCACGGAACTCGCCACCGAGGCCCGCGTCGGCGTCCGCCGCCTCCAAGAGGCGTTCGCCCGCTACGTGGGCCTCTCCCCGATGGCGTACCTGCGCAGGGTCCGCCTGGAGCGGGCCCACCTCGAACTCGTCGCCGCCGATCCGGGCACCACCACCGTCAGCGACGTGGCGCACCGCTGGGGCTTCGGCCACCTGGGCCGCTTCGCCGAGCAGTACCGCGCCAGGTACGGCGCCGCGCCCTCCCGCACGCTGCGCGAGCCCGCCCCGTGAACGCCTCCGCCGCGCCCGGCGCGACGGGCCGCGTTCCGCGGACAGCGGCCGCGTTCGGCGGATCGTGACCGGCCGTGCGCAGGGCTACCGTCGAGGCGTCACCGTGGGCCGGTCCCCGGTGCCGGGCGCGTGCCGTCCCCGGCGCCTTCGGCCGTGACGGAACCCGGTGACGTCCGGCCCGGCACCCACCTCACCGGGCCGGCGCCCGTCGGCGGGCCCGGGCTCCCCCCGGGCCTCGCCGCGGGACCGCCCGCCCGGCCGGAACACCCTGGTGACGGCCCCTTTCCACCGCGCCCCACCGGCTCCGGCACGCGGCGGCGCGGCCTCGTACCCATCCACCGCGAAGCTATGCGTTTGGTCCCACGATTGCCGGGCAGGCGTAGGTGAGTGCTTCGGACTGGAGGCACGTCCGTGGGAGAGATGCCGCTCGGTATCGACCCCGGGTGTGTCCAGCGCCGTAGCAACGCGCGACTCCCACGGTGACCACCGAACCCCAGAGCACCTCCAGGGGAGTTGCGATCCAATGCGTACGCCCAACAGCGCACCCGTGAACCCGGTGAAGCCCGGCCGACGCCACCCGCACGACGACGCGCCGGACACGGCCGAAGCGTTCGCCAAGCTGTCCGACATGCCCGACGGCCCCGACCGCGACGAGCTGCGGCACGACGTCGTCGAGGCGTGGCTGCCGATGGCCGACCGGCTCGCCGGCCGTTTCCGCAACCGCGGTGAGTCCTATGACGACCTCCGCCAGGTCGCCGCGATGGGCCTGGTCAAGGCGGTCGACCGCTACGACCCGGCGCTCGGCAACGCTTTCGAGAGTTACGCCGTGCCCACCGTCACCGGCGAGATCAAGCGCCACTTCCGTGACCACATGTGGACCCTGCACGTGCCGCGGCGCGTCCAGGACCTGCGCAACCGGGTCCGGTTCGCGCAGCAGGAACTCTCCGGGAGCATCCCGGGCCGGACCGCGACCACCGCCGAGATCGCCGCGCACGCGAATCTGACGGAGGACGAGGTGCGGACCGGGCTGGAGGCGCTGGAGAGCTTCACGGCGCTCTCGCTCGACGCGGAGCTGCCCGGCAGCGACGACGGCTACTCGCTCTCCGACGCGCTGGGCGCCGCCGATCCGGCGCTCGACGTCGTCATCGACCGGGAGGCCGTCAAACCGCGGATCGCCGCCCTGCCGGAGCGCGAGCGGCAGATCCTCTACATGCGCTTCTTCGGCGACATGACCCAGAGCCGCATCGCCGAACAGCTGGGTATCTCCCAGATGCACGTGTCCCGGCTGCTCACCCGGTGCTGCCACCGCCTGCGGGACGAGGTCCTGGCCGACGCCGCCTGAGCGCCGCCGGGGGCGGGGTGAGGGGGAGCGGCCCGCAGCGGCCGCGCGGACCAGGGCCAGGCCGCCGGGCCGGGACCCCGCGCCCCGGGCGCTCCGGGCCCCGCCCCTCACCCGTCCGGCGCAGCCTCCTCCCGCCTCGCCCGCCTGTTCAGCCGTCCCCGTGGGTACGTACTCGGCAGCAGTACGGCGCGCGCGGGTGCCCGTCGGGATGTGACGCTGGAAGCAGCGCACCCGCGACGGCACCGCGACACACGGCACGGAGGCAGCATGCGGCCATCGGAACCCACGGCACGGGAACCCCGGGCCGTCGCCGCCCGCCGGGCCCGGCCCGAGGGCCGCGGCCCGGTGCGCTACGGCCCGCCGCCGCCCGCGCCGGGGCTGCCCGTCCTGCCCGAGCTGGCCGGCGTGGTCGCGGGCACCGCCGAACGCTCGCATCCCGAGCCGCCCGGCGGCCCGCCCGCCCTCCTCGACGCGGCCGGCGGCTACTGGGAGCGCCGTGGCCTGAGCGCCGGGCGGGCCCGGCTCACCGCCGCACCGGGCGGCGCCCCCCTCCTCCTCGCGCTCACCGCGGCGCTCGGCGGCGACGTCCTGGTCCCGCGCCCCTGCCCGGCCTGGTGGGTGCCGCAGACCCGGCTGCTGGGCCGCGAGGCGTTCCACGTGCCGACACCCGCCGAGTGCGGCGGCGTCCCCGACCCGTACGCCCTCCTGGAGACGGTCCGCCGGGTGCGGGCCGAGGGCGGCGATCCCCGGCTGCTCGTGCTGTCCGTCGCCGACGACCCCACGGCGACCGTGCCGCCGCCCGAGGTGCTGCACGAGGCGGTGGAGGCCGCCGCGGGCGAGGGGCTGCACGTGGTCAGCGACGAGACCTGGCGCGACACCCTGCACCCGGGCACGGACACCGTCCTGTTCAGCCCCGCCGAGATGTTCCCCGACCAGGTCACCGTCCTCACCGAGCTGACCGGCGCGTACCTGCCGCCCGCGCTGCCCGCGGCCTGCGCCCGGTTCGCGCCGACCCCCTTCGGCGACCGCCTCGCCGACCGCGTCCTGGACTTCCTCACCGCGACCGGCGCCGTGCTCGCCGCCCCCGTCGCGGCCGCCGCCACCTACGTCCTGCACGAGCCGGCGGCCGTCCTCGCCCGCCGCGCCGCCGCCGTCGCGCTGCACGCCCAGGTGGCCGCGGCCGCGTACCGCACCGTCCTCGCCGGCGGCGGGTTCGCCCGGCCCCCGCGCGCGGGCCGGCACCTCTACGCCGACCTCGGCCCGCTGCGCCCGGCGCTCGCCGCGCGCGGCGTGAGCGACGCCCAGGACCTGGAGGACTTCCTCACCGCCCGGCTCGGCATGCCGGCCCCCGGCGGCCACCGCTTCGGCGACGACCCGGCCGCGCTGCGGGTCCGGCTCTCGACGGGCCCGCTGCTCGGATCGGACCCGCAGGAGCGCATGGCGTCTCTCACCGCATCGGACCCTCTGCAGTTGCCTCAGGTGGCACGTGAATTGCACAAGGTGGCGGCCGTGCTCGACGAGCTGCGCGGGGCGAGGGAGACAGCGGGGCCGCAGGGCAGCGCCCCCGCAGGCGAAGGATGGGAGTCCGAGCGATGACCCAGGCGTCCGAACCGAGAACCGCGAAGCGGGCTGATGCCCCGGCGTCCGGGCCTCCCCTCGCCGAACCGCGGCCGCTCGGCGGGGGAGACACCGCCCAGGCACCGCCGCGCCGCTGGCCGCGCTCCTTCGCCGACCGGCTGACCGCACCCCTGCCCGGCCTGCGGGGCTTCGCCCGGTTCGCCCGCGAGGGCGCGCTGCGGCCGCGCCCCGAGGGCCTCGCCGACATCCCGCGGCTGCCGTTCGCCCCCGGCCCGCTGCCCGATGTCGACGCCCGCACCGCCGCCGTCACCTGGGCGGGCCACGCCAGCTGGATCGTGCGGATCGGCGGCCTGACCGTCCTCACCGACCCCGTCTGGTCCCGCCGCATCCTCGGCACCCCGGCACGGATCACCCCGGTCGGCGTCGCCTGGAGCGCGCTGCCGCCCGTCGACGCGGTCGTCATCAGCCACAACCACTACGACCACCTCGACTGGCCCACCGTCCGCCGCCTCCCGCGCGCCACGCCGGTCTTCGTCCCCGCCGGGCTCGGCCGCTGGTTCACCCGCCGCCGCTTCACCCGCGTCACCGAGCTGGACTGGTGGGAGGCGGCCGAACTCGGCGGCGTGCGCTTCGACTTCGTCCCCGCGCACCACTGGTCCAAGCGCTCGCTCACCGACACCTGCCGCACCCTGTGGGGCGGCTGGGTCCTCACCGACCGGGCCGGGCAGCGCGTCTACTTCGCGGGCGACACCGGCTACGGCCGCTACTTCTCCGAGATCGGCCGCCGCCACCCCGGCATCGACCTGGCGCTGCTGCCCATCGGGGCCTACGAGCCGCGCTGGTGGCTGCGGGACGTGCACTGCGACCCCGAGGACGCGGTCCGGGCCGCCCAGGACGTCGGCGCGCGCGCCGTGGCCCCCATGCACTGGGCCACGTTCCTGCTGTCGGCCGAGCCGGTCATGGAGCCGCTCACCCGGCTGCGAGCCGCCTGGGAGAAGGCGGGGCTGCCGCGCGCCGCGCTCTGGGACCTGCCGGTCGGCGCCTCACGCGTGCTGACTGCCTGACGGCCGGCGCACCTTGCGCCACAGCACCGGCACGGCGCTGACCGCCACGGTCAGCGCGATCGCGGCGACGACCCCCTGCCACGGCTGCTTGAACAGGGAACCGCCGAGGAGGCCGATCACCTGGTACGTCAGCGCCCACGCCAGGCACGCCGGAACGTCCCCGCGGGCGAACCGGCGCAGCGGCATCTTCGCCATCAGGCACGCCAGCATCACGGGTATCCGCCCGGCGGGCACAAGGCGCGACAGCACGAGGACCAGCACCCCGTGGTCGGCGAGCTTCTCCTGCGCCTGCTCCAGACGCTCCTGCGGCGCCCGCGACCGCAGCGCCTGCAACCACCGCGAACCGTTCTTCGAATGCATCCCGCGCCGCCCGAGCCAGTACAGCGCCACATCGCCGAGGAACGCGGCGACGGCGGCGGTGACGAACACGAACAGCAGGGAGTAGGGCGCCTTCTGATGGAACGCCACGACGGCGGCGGAGCTGACGAGCGCGCCCGTCGGGATCACCGGCAGCAGCGCGCCGACCGCGACGAACAGGAACAACGTCGGATAGCCGGCGGCCTGCCGGGTCGTCTCGGTCGGCACCACCTGAGTGAGGGCGTCGAGCATCACCGGGCCACCTCCGGCCGCACGCTCTCGCCGTGCGCGAGGCAGTGCACCGCCACCTGCGGGGCCCGCAGCGCGGCCTGCCGGACGAACTCCTCGCCGGACGTGTGGAATTCGTGCGGGCGCACCGCGTCCATCCCGATCGGCCAGTACGTCCCGTAGTGCACGGGCACCGCGCTGCGCGGCCCGATCCGGGCCAGCGCCTCGGCGGCCCGCGCCGGGTCGAGGTGGTGCGGCCCGAGGCCTGGCCCCCAGCCGCCGACCGGCAGCAGCGCCACGTCCACCTCCCCGACGGCCTCGGCCATCTCGTCGAAGAGCCCGGTGTCGCCCGCGAAGTAGGTCCGGGCCTCCCCGCTGATCACGTACCCGAGCGCGGGCGCGCGCCGCGGTCCCACCGGCAGCCGCCGCCCGTCGTGCGCCGCGGGCACGGCCCGTATCGCGAGGCCGCCGGCCTCGACGCGGCTCCCCGGCTCGACCTCGGTGATCTCCAGGCCGCGCAGCCGGCGCAGCCCCGGCACGGAGCGGCCCGCGCCGCGCGGCACCAGCACCCGGGTGCCCGGGGCGAGCCGTGCCAGCGACGGCAGGTGCAGGTGGTCGGCGTGCAGATGTGAGACGAGGACCACATCCGCGCGGGCCGCGTCCGGCGGCGGCGTCCCACCGCGCCGGCGCCGCAGATGGGCCAGGCGACGGGCGAAGAGCGGATCCGTGAGCACCCTCGTGCCCGAGTCCTCGACCGTGCAGGTGGCGTGACCCCACCAGGTGATCTCCACCGGCACTCCTTGCCTCCTTGCGTACGACTGCCCCGAAGCGTACGTGCAGGAGTAGGGTCGACGCGGAAAGCTGAGGTGAGGGGGACACCGTGGGTGCACCGGGCGGGGGCGGCGAGGCCGTGCGGGTGGCGGCGATCGCCAGCCTCACACCGCTGGAGGAGCTGGACGCGGACCCGTTCCTGGTCGACTCCCGCAGCCAGCACGCGATGTGCGCCCGCTGGGCCGCCGAGCGCGGCTATGTGATCACCCGCGAACTGCTCGTGCACGGCGTGCGCCCCGACCACGAGATCCTGTGGGCGGGCGTCGACGCGGGCCTGGTCGACGTCTTCGTCGCCCCCAGCGACCGCGTCCTGCGGGCCGCGCTCCGCTCGGTCGACGCGTTCGCCGCGGAGTGCGCGCGGCGCGGGGTCCGCCTGGAGACGGCGGGGCTCGCGGAGCCGGCGTACGACACGGAGATGAAGGCCCGCGTGCACCGCCGCCTGTCGATGCCGACGGCCGGGTACGACGGCTGCTGACCCCCGCCCCCGCCCGGCGCCGCGGGGGCCGTCCGGCGCCCTCCAAACCGTATGAAACCCTGGCCCGACGACACGCAGCGCACAGCGGTACAGGGGCGAGGGGAGCCGGGACGTGGCCACAGGCCGGTGGAGACGGGCGGCGAGCACGGCATGGCGCTCGCTCACGGTCTGGGCCGCGAGCACCCTGACCATGCTGATCCTGGCGGGGCTGCTGCCGGACTTCCAGCTCCAGTCCGACAGCGGCGACAGCGGCACCCGCGTCGCCACCACCGCCGCCCTCGGCGCCGGCGCCTTCGCGCTCCTGTCGGCACTGGTCTGGCCCCTGCTGGTGCGCGCCCTGCTGCTCGTCCCGGCCCTCGTCCTCGGCCTCGGCGTCTTCTTCCTCAACGGCGCGCTGCTGCTGTTCGCCCTCCACCTCGTCCCGGACGGCCGCGGCGAGGTGAGCCCGGAGACCGCCGTCGTCGTCGCCGCGGTGATGTCGGCGGTCGCCTCGGCGACCGGCGGCTCGCTCGCCGTCCGCGACGACGACGCCTACCGGCGGCGCCTGTACCGGCTGGCCGACCGGCGCAGCCGCAGGGCCGGGCGCGTCCTGCCCGACGCCGGACCGCCCGCCCCCGGCACCGTCTTCATCCAGCTCGACGGCGTCGGCCACGAGATCCTGCTGCGCGCCGCCCGCGACGGCACGATGCCCACCGTCCAGGGCTGGCTGCGCGACGGCGTCCACCGCCTCACCCCGTGGCGCACCGACTGGTCGAGCCAGACCGGCGCGAGCCAGCTCGGCATCCTGCACGGCTCCAACCACGACGTCCCCGCGTTCCGCTGGTACGAGAAGGACACCGGCGAGATCCAGGTCTCCAACCGGCCCACCAGCGCCGCCGAACTCCAGCGCCGCGCCATCGAGCACACCGGCGACGGCGGTCTGCTCACCGTCGACGGCGCGAGCCGCGGCAACCTCTTCAGCGGCGGCGCCGAAGAGGTCGCGCTCGTGCTGTCCGTGGCGGCCCGGCGCGGCAAGGAGAACCGCTCGCGCGCGGGTTACTTCGCCTACTTCTGCGACCCGGCCAACGCGGTGCGCACCGCCTTGTCCTTCGGCGCCGAGGTCGCCCGCGAGATCGGCCAGTCCACCCGCGCCCGGCTGCGCCGCCGGCGCCCGCGCGTCGGGCGCGGCGGCCTCTACCCCTTCATCCGCGCCTTCGCGACCGTCGTCGAGCGGGACGTCGTGGTCGCCGCCGTCATCGGCGACCTGCTGGCCGGCCGCAGCGCCGTCTACGCCGACCTCGTCGCCTACGACGAGGTCGCCCACCACTCGGGCCCCTTCGGCCGCGACGCCGAGCAGGTCCTCGCCCGGCTTGACCGCTCGCTCGCGCTGATCGAGAAGGTCGCCGAGCACGCGCCGCGCCGCTACCGCATCGTCGTCCTGTCCGACCACGGCCAGAGCCCCGGCGAGACCTTCCAGGCCCGCTACGGACTGACCCTCCAGGACCTGGTGCGGGCCGGCTGCGGACTGCCCGTGCCGCGCAAGGCGCGCCGCACCCACAGCGGCGCCGAGGCCCGCTCCGCGGTCCGGGCCGCGCTGCGCCGCCCGGTGGAGGAGCCCGCGGGCCGGGGCCGCCACCACGAACCCGTCGTGCTCGCCTCCGGCAACCTCGGCCTCGTCTCCTTCCCCGACGTGCGCCACCGCATGAGCAAGGAGGAGATCGACGCTCGCCACCCCGCGCTGCTGGCGACCCTCGCCAACCACCCGGGCATCGGCTTCCTCCTCGTACGCAGCGAGGAGCACGGCGCGGTCGTGCTCGGGGCGCGCGGCGCCGAGGTCGCGCTCGCCGACCTCGCCGACGGACACGGACCGCTCGCCGACTTCGGCCCGGGTGCCGCCGACGCCGTGCGCCGCACCGACTCCTTCCCGCACACCGCCGACATCATGGTCAACTCCTGGTACGACCCCGTCGACGGCGAGGTCCTCGCCTTCGAGGAGCAGATCGGCTCGCACGGCGGGCTCGGCGGCGCCCAGGGCCGCCCCTTCCTCCTCTCGCCGGTGGTCCTGCCCCCTCCCACGCCGGACGGCGGCGAGCTGGTCGGCGCCGAACAGGTCCACCACGTCCTGCGCCGCTGGCTGCGCGACGGCGACGGCCCGCAGGTCCCGCTGGAGAATTCGCTCCGGCAGCCCCCGGCCGTCGCATCATTTGCGGCCGCGCCCCCGAGAGCACCGGACGAATCGGTCTGATTTGGCGAGGCGCCCCGCGCCGCCCGACCATGGAGCGCCGCCCGGCGATCCCGTGACGGCGTCAGCACGACCGAGAGGCGCACCACCCCATGCACGACACCGGACCCGCGGCACAGACGGCTCCGGCCGGGGACGAGGACCAGCACAGCAGGCACGCCCGCCGGTTCGGCCTCCCCGTCGCCACCGCCCTCGTCATGGGCAACATCATCGGCGGCGGCATCTTCCTGCTCCCCGCCTCCGTGGCCCCGTACGGCACGGTCAGCCTCGTCGCCTTCGGCGTCCTGACCCTCGGCGCCATCGCGCTCGCCCTGGTCTTCGGCCGGCTCGCCCACCGCCATCCGCGGACCGGCGGCCCCTATGTCTACGCCCGCGAGGCCTTCGGCGACTTCGCCGGCTTCCTGGCGGCCTGGTCGTACTGGATCACCACCTGGGTCTCGAACGCGGCGCTCGCCGTCGCCGCCGTCGGCTACCTCGATGTCCTGCTGCCGCTGCGCGGCTCCACGTTCTGGACCATCGTCGCCGCCCTGAGCTGCCAGTGGCTGCCCGCCCTCGCCAACCTCGCCGGAACCCGCTACGTCGGCGCCGTCCAACTGGTCTCCACCGTGCTGAAGTTCGCGCCGCTGCTGCTCGTCGCCGTCGGCGGCCTGTTCTTCTTCGACGCGGGCAACCTCGGCCCCTTCCGCGCCACCGGCGACTCCGCGCTCGGCGCCGTCTCCGCGTCCGCCGCGATCCTGCTCTTCAGCTACCTGGGCGTCGAGTCCGCGTCGGTCAGCGCGGGCGAGGTCCGCGACCCGCAGCGCAACGTCGGCCGTGCGACCGTCCTCGGCACCGGGCTCGCCGCCCTGCTCTACCTGCTGGGCACGGTCTCGGTCTTCGGCACGGTCGCGCACGAGAAACTGGTCGACTCCACCGCGCCCTTCACCGACGCCGTCAACGCGATGTTCGGCGGCACCTGGGGCGGCACCGCCGTCGCCGTCGCCGCCCTCGTCTCCATGGTCGGCGCGCTCAACGGCTGGACGCTGCTCAGCGCCCAGACGCCGTACGCGGCGGCCCGGGACGGCCTCTTCCCGCCCGCGTTCGGGCGCAAGCGGCGCGGCATCCCCACCGTCGGCGTCCTCGTCGCCGTCACCCTCGCGTCCCTGCTGACCGTCTACAACTACACCGCGGGATCGAGCGGGGTCTTCGAGACGCTCGTGCTGGTCACCACCTTCACCGCGACCGTCCCCTACCTGCTGGCCACCGCCGCCCAGATCTACTTCCTGCTCTCCGGGCAGGGGCACCGGGTGCGGCGCTCGCGGCTGGCGCGGGACATGGTGCTCGCCGTCGCCGCGTTCGGCTTCTCCATGTGGCTGGTCGGCGGCGCCGGCTACGCGGCCGTCTACCAAGGCGTGCTCTTCCTCTTCGCGGGCGTCCTCGTCTACGCGTGGATGGCGGCCCGCAAGAAGCGGACCGCCACCCCCTGACGGGCTGACGGGCGGCCGCGAGGTCAGGCCCGCCAGGCCGCGCCCGACCTGACCCGGCCGAACTCGCTGATCGCGACCATGGCGGGGGCGAGACCCGCACCGCCGCGCGGCGGATCGCTGTACGAGCGGACGGTGTCCAGCGCGCCGGCGAGCGTCGCCAGCTTGCTCAGGGTGATCTGGTCGTCGACGAACTCCCTGGCGGGCAGGTGCAGATGGGCGCTCTTGAGGATCTGGATGTGCTCGGACAGCCGCTTGCGGGCCGTGTCCCGGTCCCGCTCGTACAGGTCGTCCAGGGCGGAGAAGGTGACCTCGCTGGTCCACAGGCCGACCGCGTGCACCTGCACCGTCTCCGCGGCGAGGGTGAAGCCGTCGGACAGGTCGATGTCCCTGCGCAGCCCCTCGCGCGCGACGGTGTCCACGAACTGCACGGTGGCGCTGCCCACGCCGGGCAGGCCGCGCCCCGGCGGCACGGCGATCTCCAGGACGATCCAGTACGTCTCGCCGAAGGCCAGATCGGGCGCGAAGATCCTGATGCCGTGCTCGTCGGTGATGATGTCGGGCAGGGCCTCGGCGCCGTAGGCCGCCCGCGCCGACGCGGCCGCGAGCTCCGCGTCGCGCAGCACCGCCTGCCGGGCCCGCGGGTCGCTCACCAGGTCGTGCCCGTACAGGTGCCGGATCTCGACGTCCGCGGCGATGTCGAGGCGCAGTTGGATGTCGATGGCGGCCAGGTGGTCCCGCCGGTTCAGATCGGCGAGGAGGTCGGTGCCGATCTGCTCGGGCCGGGTCACGAAGGTCGAGTGGCCGCCGCTCAGCCCGGCCAGCGCCGCCAGTTCGGGCATCCGGGCATCGGAGCCGAAGCCGAAACAGGAGAGCGTCACGTCACCGCGCAGCTCGGCCGCGATCCTCGTACGGATCTCGACCCAGTCCGTGAGGCCGGACGTCGGGTCGCCGTCCGAGAAGAGGTACAGGCAGTCGACCGTGGCGCCGCCGCCGGAGCGGCGGCGCAGTTCGGAGAGGCCGTACTGCACGCCGAGGTGGATGTCGGTGCCGCCGCTCGCGGTCAGCCCGGAGACCACCTCGGCGAACCGCTCGGGCGGCAGCTCCCGCTTCGGGACGGCGGCGAGCGGGGTGCGCACGTGCGTGTCGAAGGTGATGATCCCCAGGCAGTCGGCCGGGCGGAGCCGGTCGTAGAGGCCCTGGAGCGCCTGCCGGACGGTGTCGAGCTTCTCGCCCCGCATGGAGTAACTGGTGTCCACGACGAAGACGAAGTTGACCGGCAGCGGCTCCTCGCGGGGCGTGCCCGCGGGCGGGGCGTCGCCCGCCCTCAGGGTGAGTTCCAGCAGATGCGTGGTGGCCTCGTCGGCCTTGAAGGCGCTCGGCACGGCCGTGAGCCCGTGACTGACCGCGACCGCCTCCCCCGGGCCGGGGCCGGGCACCTGGTCGGTGCGCGCGGCGACGAAGTCGTCGAACCGGATCTGCTCCTGGCCGATGATCACACCCTGCTCGATGAGGTCCCGGACACCGAGCACGGAGCGGGTCCCGAAGGCGTTGTTGCGCCGGATGAACAGGCCGTCGTGGGGGAGGGGGCCGCTGCGGCGCGGGACAGGGACGGGCGGGTACGGCGGCCCGGACCGGGAGAGACGGGCGGACGGCGGGAAGCCCGCGACGCTCGCCGCGTGGTCCGACTCCGCGCCCACGACCCGGTCCGACACGAGCCTGGCGGCGCGGTCGTCGTCCCCCCGCCGGGCGGCGAACAGCTCCTGCTCGATCTCGGCCCGACGGGCCTCCGGGGTCACCTCCGCCCGCCGGCGCACCGTCTTCCGGGACAGGAAGACGCCGGGCTCCGGACCCTGCTCGGCCGCAGGCTCCGGAGCCTGCTCGGCTGCCGCGTCGTCCTGCCGGGCGCGTGCCGCGGGCAGCTCGTCCTCCTCCAGCCTGATCCGCCGACGGGACCGTTCCCACTCCTGCTCCCCGGGCGGCTCCCAGCCCCGTTTGCGGTCCGGGGCGGCCGTCCGCACCGGCCGGATCTCGTGCCCCGCCCGCAGCCACCGCATCACCAGGCCGTCGGCGGAGGCGGGGTCGGGCGGCGCCGCCTCCGGGTGGACGATGACCGTCGTCGCGTGCGCGCCGGCGCTGAGGCGAAGGGCGCCCAGGGCCCACTGCGTGGGCGTCGCGAGCACGGGACCGCTGCGCAGCCCGAGGCGGTCGGCGCAGGCGCGGCACTCGGCCACGCGCGGGGAGTCCTCGGGCTGCTCCGCGGCGGCCGTGGGGAAGTCGACGACCAACAGGGCCGGGAGAGCTTGCGCTCCGCCGGTGTGCGGTGGTGCGGGGGGCCCGCTCGGGGATCCGGCACCGCAGGGCCGCAGCACGGCGCCCCGGCGCAACAGCCCCCACAGCGCCCGCCCCGGCGCGGGCCACACGTCGTGGTGGCGGGTGCCCGGGTGGACCAGCAGCACCGCGCCCGGATGGGCCGCGAGCTGGGCGTCGGCCTCCGCGACGGTCCCGGCCACCGGCTCCACCGCGGTGAGTCCGTCGGCGGCCGCCTGCCGCAGCGCCTCTTCGGCCGGCGGGCGCATCGCGCCACCGCCCGGGCCCTGCGGGCCGCGCCCGCCACCCGGGCTCTCCAGAGCGTCCGGTTCGCGCGCCGGATCGAGCGGTCCCACGTACACGACGGCGGGCCGCCGCTCGCCCGGGACGGACTCGCCCGGCAGGTACTCACTCGGCATGCGCTCGCTCCGTACTCGGGGTCGGCAGCGGGCACCGGGCCTCCAGCCGCGTGCGGGTGCGCACCCCGCCGCCGAACATTCCCTCGGCCCGCAACCGCCGCAGCCAGGTGTCGAGTTCGGCGCTCAGGCCGGTGGCGGAGGCGGCCAGGCGCTCGGCCTCCGTGCACCGCGCGGGATCGTTGGCCAGCAACAGCAGCTCCGTCTTGAGGGCGATGCCGTAGGGGTCGCGCGGCTCCAGCTTCAGCGCCTCGTCCACGTACCCCGACGCGACGTCGACGTTCGAGCGGACCAGGGCGATGCGGGCCTTCCAGTACCAGAACTCCGCCGCGTCGCGGTCGCTGCGCGAGACCTCCAGGGCGCGCTCGGCCTCGTCCGGCTCGTCGCGCTCGACATGGCGGCGGACCGCGGTGAGGGACCGGTCGGCGGCGCCGGCGCGGGCCGGGCGCCGGCCCATCGCCACCCGGGCCCCGACGAGCAGGATCGCGAGGAGGAAGAGGAGCAGCATGGCCACGAGGACCAGGAACTGCACCACGCCCTTGCTCTCGGCGAGGGTGGCGAAGACGCCGAGCACGGCGACGACGAACGCCAGCACGACGACCGCACCGAACAGCGCGGTGGCCTGCGCGGCGGTGAGGGCGCGGAACATGCGGTTGCGGATGATGTCGCGCATCAGGTCGCGGTAGAGCAGGTACAGCACGCCCAGCGCGACTCCGCCAAATCCGGCTATTCCCCCGAGGACTTGGAAGAGTTCCAGCATGGAAGGACTGTAGGGCTTCCGCCGTCGCCGGAGAGGGGATTCACCGATCTTTCGTGTCCTCGTACTGCTCGTCGCAGCGGTGCGGGCGGGCCGAGTGTGATCGGATGGTGTCCCCGCTCGATCGGCAACGGAAAGGGATCATCATGGCAACCACGCGCTCCGCGCACACGGTGTGGGAAGGCAACCTGCTGGAGGGCAACGGTGTCGTCACCTTCGACTCCTCCGGCATCGGCGAGCAGCCGGTGTCGTGGCCCTCGCGCGCCGAGCAGGCGAACGGCAAGACCAGCCCCGAGGAGCTGATCGCGGCCGCGCACTCGTCCTGCTTCTCGATGGCGCTCTCGCACGGCCTGGCCGGCGCGGGCACGCCGCCCACCAAGCTGGTCACCTCGGCGGACGTGACGTTCCAGCCCGGCGAGGGCATCAAGGGCATCCACCTCACCGTCGAGGGCACCGTGCCCGGCCTCGACGAGGAGGGCTTCACCGCGGCCGCCGAGGACGCCAAGAAGAACTGCCCGGTCAGCCAGGCGCTCACCGGCACGACGATCACGCTGACCGCCAAGCTCGCCTGACGAGGCGCCTCGTCCCCGTGCCACGGGCCCGCCCAGGATCCGCGCCGGACACCCGGAGGAGCCGGGGATCCGCGACGGCTCGGGCGGGCCCGTCCGAGCCGTCAGCCGCCGGAGGCGGCCAGGCGGTCGCGCCACTCCCGGATGAGTTCCACGGTCCGCTCCGCGCTCGCCGCCTGGGCCACCAGATGGTCCAGGACCTCCAGGTGCGTGCCGACCTCGTCGCGCGAGTCGAGGTAGAGGGCACCGGTGACGTACTCGCTGTACACCATGTCCGGCAGCTCCCGCACAGGGAAGCGGAACAGGGTGAAGGGGCCGAAGGTGCCCGGGTGCGGCCCGCTCGCGAACTCGGCTATCTGGAGCGTCACCTGGGGGAGCCGGACCACTTCCAGGAGGCGGTCCAGCTGCCCGCGCAGCACGTCGGGGCCGCCGGGCGGGCGCAGCAGCACCGTCTCGTCCATCACGACCCACAGGTGCGGGGCGTCCTCACGGGTGAGCAGCGACTGCCGGGCCATCCGCAGCGACACGTGCCGGTCGATGTCCTCGGGGGTCGAGCGACCCACCGTGCCCGCGTCGAAGACGGCCCGTGCGTACTCCTCGGTCTGCAACAGGCCCGGCACGAAGTGCGGTTCGTAGGCGCGGATCATCTCCGCCGCGCCCTCCAGGCTCACGTAGAGGCTGAACCAGTCCGGCAGCACGTCGTGGAACCGCTGCCACCAGCCGGGGAGGTTCGCCTCCTCGGCGAGCGCGACGAACGCCTCGATCTCCCGCTCGGGGACCTCGTACAGCTCCAGGAGCATCTGGACGTAGGGGATCTTCAGCGCGACCTCGGCCGTCTCCATCCTGCGGATGGTCGCCCCGGTCACCCGCAGGGCGCGGGCGGCCTCGTCCCTCTTGAGCCCCGCGGCCTCCCGCAGATCGCGCAGGCGCCGGCCGAGGACCACCTGGCCCACGGTGGGAGCGGGCCGTCTTTCACTCACGTCACGTCTCCCCACGTGCCGCGCCGCGGCACGCCGCGGCTAGGAGCCGGTGCGCTCCCACCCCCTGCGCTCCGGCCGCGAGGCCAGCTGCCGCGGATCGCGGCTGCGATAGACCACGTACGGACGGAACAGGTACTGCACCGGCGCGCTGAACATGTGCACGAGCCGGGTGAACGGTACCAGCGCGATCAGTGACATGCCCACTACCGCATGGATCTGGTACAGCAGGGGCACCCCCTCCATCCGCGCGGTGTCCGGGCTGAGCGTGAAGAGGCTGCGCGCCCAAGGGCCGATGGACTCCCGGTAGTTGTAGCCGTCGCCCGTGGAGTGCGCCAGCTTGGCCACCATGCCGAGCAGGAGGGAGCCGAGCAGCACCACGTACATGAGCTTGTCGTTGCGGGTCGTCGCGCGGAAGACGGGCGCCTTCGTGCGCCGCCGGTACACCAGCAGCGCGATGCCGCAGACGGCGAGGACGCCGGCGAGCGTGCCGCCGTACAGCGAGAAGAGGTGGTACGTGTGCTCGCTGACGTGGGCCTTCTCCGTCCACGACATCGGGATGAAGATGCCGATGAGGTGGCCCACGAGGACGAAGAGGATGCCGTAGTGGAAGACCGGCGAGGCGATGTTCAGCAGCTTCGACTCGTAGATCTGCGAGGAGCGCGTCGTCCAGCCGAACTTGTCGTAGCGAAAGCGCCAGATCGTGCCCGCGATCAGCAGCACGAAGGCGATGTAGGGCAGTGCGCCCCAGATCAGCGTGGTCACCGGGTCTGCTCCTTCACGAACAGCGGGAGAGGGTCGCGCAGACCGAGGTCGCCGAAGGGCTCCAGGCCGACCTCTTCGCGCGGCGGGCCCGAGCGGGCCAGCGCCAGCGCCTCGGCGCGGTCCCTGGGCGTGGGGCCCGGCAGCGAGGCGCAGACGGCGGTGAGAACACTCGCGTACGGCGTGCCGTGCTCGGTGAGGGCCAGGCGCAGCAGTTCCAGGCCGCTGCGGTGCTCCTCCAGGAGGGCCGGCCCCGCCTGCGCGGAGAACTCCAGGACCGCGGGGAGGAAGTCGGGGAGCTCCTCGCCGGTGAACTCCATGCCGTGCTCCCGGTAGATCTCTTTCATGCGCACCAGCGACATGCCGCGCCGCCGGGTGTCCCCGTCCCGCCACCACGTCAGGTACAGGCTGTGGCGGTTCTTGAAGTCGAAGACCTGGACGTAGTGCGCCGCCAGCTCCGCGAGCGGCGTGGCCTCGGCGTGGTCGACGAACGGCGTCAACTGCGGCGCGGCGGCCCGCACTAGCGGCAGCCGCTCGTACAGCTCCTCGTCGGGGTAGGTGAGGCAGAGCGCCGCCGCCTGGTGGAGGAGGGCATGGGAGCCGGTCACGGGCTCTCCTTCGGGTCGTCGGCGGTCTGGCGGCGCTTGGTGAGGTGGAAGGTCTCCACGGAGACGACCGGCAGCAGCTTGCGCCCGCCGGCCATGGTGTTGCCGGAGTCGCCGCCGAAGGGGCCCTCGCCGCCCATGCCGGGCCCGTCCGCGTGGTCGAGGCTGCACGAGTCCGGCACCGCCGTCTCCTCCAGGCGCCGGGCGTCGCCCAGCGCCGCGGTCGGGATCACGTACCGGTCCTCGTACTTGGCGATGGCGAGCAGCCGGTACATCTCCTCGATCTCCTCGGCGGCCATGCCGACCGACGCGGCGATCGAGGCGTCGGGCGCGTCACCGAGGTTGAGGGCCCGCATGTGCGAGCGCATCGCCGCCAGCTTCTCCAGGGAGGAGCGCACGGGCGCCACGTCGCCCGCGGTGAAGATCTCCGCGAGGTACTCCAGCGGGATGCGCAGGGTGTCGATCGCGCCGAACAGGTTGGCGTGGTCCTCGCCGTCGTGGCCGGTCTCGCTGAGCGCGTCGACGACCGGGGAGAGCGGCGGGATGTACCAGACCATCGGCATGGTCCGGTACTCCGGGTGGAGCGGGAGCGCCACCTTGTACTTGCTGATCAGCGCGTGCACCGGGGAGCGCCGGGCCGCCTCCATCCAGTCGTAGGGGATGTCGGCCTCCTCCGCGGCCCGCTGCACGGCCGGGTCGTGCGGGTCGAGGAAGACCCCGAGCTGGGCCTCGTACAGGGCGGTGTCGTCCCGGGTCTGCGCCGCCGCCGTCACCTTGTCGGCGTCGTAGAGGATGACGCCGAGGTAGCGCAGGCGCCCCACGCACGTCTCCGAGCAGACCGTCGGCAGCCCCACCTCGATCCGCGGGTAGCACAGCGTGCACTTCTCGGCCTTGCCGGTGCGGTGGTTGAAGTAGACCTTCTTGTACGGGCATCCCGTCACGCACATCCGCCAGCCGCGGCACTGGTCCTGGTCGACCAGGACGATGCCGTCCTCCGCGCGCTTGTACATCGCGCCGGACGGGCAGGACGCCACGCACGAGGGGTTCAGGCAGTGTTCGCAGATGCGCGGCAGGTAGAACATGAAGGTCTGCTCGAAGGCGAACTTCACTTTGTCCGCCGCCTGTTGGCGGGTCTTCTCCACCATCGGGTCGAGGTCGCCGTACTGCGTGGCGCCGCCGAGGTTGTCGTCCCAGTTCGAGGACCACTCGATCTTCATCGGCTTGCCGGAGATCTGCGAGCGCGGCTCCGCCACCGGGTAGTCGTCGCCGAGCGGCGCCTCGGTCAGGTTCTTGTAGTCGTACGTCCAGGGCTCGTAGTAGTCCTTGATCTCGGGCAGCTTGGGGTTGGAGAAGATGCCCGCGAGTTTCTTGAAGCGGCCGCCGTTCTTGAGCTTGAGGGCGCCCCGTTTGTTCAGCTCCCAGCCGCCGCGCCACTTCTCCTGGTCCTCGTAGCGGCGCGGGTAGCCCTGTCCGGGGCGGGTCTCGACGTTGTTGAACCAGACGTACTCCATGCCGCCGCGGTTGGTCCACGCCTGCTTGCAGGTGACCGAGCAGGTGTGGCAGCCGATGCACTTGTCCAGGTTCATCACCATCGCGATCTGAGCCATGATGCGCATCAGTACTCCACCTTCTGCGAGCGGCGCCGGATGACGGTGACTTCGTCGCGCTGGTTGCCCGTCGGGCCGAGGTAGTTGAAGGCCCAGCTCAACTGGGCGTAGCCGCCGATGAGATGGGACGGCTTGAGGATGAGCCGGGTGAGCGAGTTGTGGATGCCGCCGCGCCGGCCGGTGGTCTCGGCCTTGGGGACGTTGACGGTGCGTTCCTGCGCGTGGTGCATGTAGACCGTGCCGGCCGGCATCCGGTGCGAGACGATCGCGCGGGCGACCACGACGCCGTTGCGGTTGACCGCCTCGATCCAGTCGTTGTCCTTCACCCCGATGGCATCCGCGTCCTGCGGCGCCATCCAGATCGACTGGCCGCCGCGGGAGAGCGCCAGCATGAACAGGTTGTCCTGGTACTCGGAGTGGATCGACCACTTGTTGTGCGGGGTGAGGTAGCGGACCGTCACCTCGTGCTCGCCGTCCGGGCCGAGGACCGGCTCGCCGAACAGCCGGTTCATGTCGAGCGGCGGCCGGTAGACGGGCAGCGCCTCGCCCAGCTCGTGCATCCAGTCGTGGTCGATGAAGAAGTGCTGGCGCCCGGTGAGCGTGTGCCAGGGCTTGGCGTGCTCGGTGTTGAGCGTGAACGCCGTGTACCGGCGGCCCCCCGCCTCGCTGCCCGACCACTCCGGCGAGGTGATCACCGGGACGGGCGCGGCCTGCGTGTCCGCGTAGGTGACCCGCTTGCCCTCGTGCTCGGCGGCGAGGTGTGCCATCTCCTGGCCGGTGCGCGCCTCCAGGGTGTGGAAACCCTGCGTGGCGAGGCGGCCGTTGGTCGTCCCGGACAGGGCCAGGATCGTGTTCGCCGCCTTGACCGCGGTGTCCAGGCTGGGGCGGCCGTCGGCTGGGCCGCCGCGCACGGTCCCGTTGCGCGCGCGCAGCTCCTCGACCTCTTGGTCGGGCCGCAGGGTGATGCCCTTGGCGGGCAGGCCGAGCTTCTCGACCAGCGGGCCCAGCGCGGCGAACTTCGCGCCGATCGCGGTGTAGTCGCGCTCGACGACGACGAGGTTCGGCATCGTCTTGCCCGGCACCGGCTCGCACTCGCCCTTGCGCCAGTCCAGGACGACGCCGCCGGGCTGCGCGACCTCGCCCGGGGTGTCGTGCTGCAACGGCGCCGCCACCAGGTCCTTGTGGACGCCCAGGTGGTCCACGGCCAGCTCGCTGAGCTTCTCCGCGAGCGCCTTGAACGTGTCGAAGTCGGTACGGGCCTGCCACGGCGGGTCCACCGCCGGCGTGAACGAGTGCACGTACGGGTGCATGTCCGTGGAGGACAGGTCGTGCTTCTCGTACCAGGTCGCGGCGGGCAGGACGACGTCGGAGAGCAGCGTCGAGGAGGTCTGCCGGAAGTCGAGCGAGAGCAGCAGGTCGAGCTTGCCCTCGGGCGCCTTGTCCCGCCACGTCACCGTGGAGGGCCGCTCGCCCGGCGCGGCCTCCTCGGCCCGCAGCGAGGAGTGCGTGCCCAGCAGATGCTTGGTGAAGTACTCGGCGCCTTTGGCGGACGAGCCGAGCAGATTGGCCCGCCACAGGGTCAGCACCCGCGGCCAGTTCTCCGGCGCGTCGGGGTCCTCGCAGGCGAACTTGAGGGTGCCCGCCTTGAGTTCGGCCACCGTGTCGTTGACCGGGTCCGCGGTGGCGCCGAGCTCCAGCGGGCTGCGGTCGAACGTCGGGTAGGACGGCATCCACCCCGAACGCGCCGACAGCGCCAGGCAGTCCGCGCCCGTCATCCCCGCGAAGGCACCCTTGCCGAGCGGGGAGGCCAGCACGTCGGCGCCGAACTTGTCGTAGCGCCACTGGTCGGTGTTGGTGAACCAGTACGCCGCGCCGATCATCTGCCGCGGCGGCCGCGACCAGTCGTTGGCGGAGGCGAGCGAGGCCCAGCCGGTCACCGGGCGGCACTTCTCCTGGCCCACGTAGTGCGCCCAGCCGCCGCCGTTCCTGCCCTGGCAGCCGGTGAGCTGGAGCAGCGACAGGAAGCTGCGGTAGATGGTCTCGGAGTGGAACCAGTGGTTGGTGCCGGCGCCCATCAGGATCATGCAGCGGCCCCGCGACTTCTCGGCAGTGTCCGCGAACTCCCGCGCGATCTTCACGCACTTGGCGGCCGGTACGGAGGTGTGCAGCTCCTGCCAGGCGGGCGTCCCGGGTGCGTCCGCGTCGTCGTACGAGGCCGCCCAGTCGCCCGGCAGCCCGTCGCGGCCCACCCCGTACTGGGCGAGCAGCAGGTCGAAGACGGTGGTGACCAGCGGCCCGTCCTGCCCGCCGAGGCGGGTCGCCGGGACCCCGCGCCGGACGATCTCGCCGCGGCCCTGCCCGTGCGTCCCACCGTCGGTGTCGAAGCGGGGCAGCAACACCGGTACCCCGGCCGCCACGTCACTGCCGTGCAGAGACAACTGCGGTTCGATATCGCCCAGTTCCAGATTCCAGCGGCCCTTGCCCGACTCGGTCCAGCGGAAGCCGAGCGAGCCGTTGGGCACCGCGGGCTGCCCGGTCGCCTCGTCGAGGACCGCCGTCTTCCACTCGGCGCCCTCACCGCCCTGCCCGAGGTCCGCGGCGCGCAGGAACTTCGCCGGGACGTACCCGCCGTCCTTCTCCTCCAGCGTCACGAGGAACGGCAGATCCGTGAACTTCTTCACGTACTCCGTGAAGAACGGCGTCTGCCGGTCGACGAAGAACTCCTTGAGGATGACGTGCCCCATGGCGAGGGCGAGCGCGCCGTCCGTGCCGGGGTGCGGGTGCAGCCACTCGTCGGCGAACTTGGCGTTGTCCGCGTAGTCCGGCGCGACCACCACGACCTTCTGCCCGCGATAGCGCGCCTCGGCCATCCAGTGCGCGTCCGGCGTCCGCGTCACCGGCACGTTCGAGCCCCACATCATCAGATACGCGGCGTCCCACCAGTCGCCCGACTCCGGGACGTCCGTCTGGTCGCCGAAGACCTGCGGCGAGGCCACCGGCAGATCCGCGTACCAGTCGTAGAAGGAGAGCATCGGCGCGCCGATCAGCGACATGAACCGGGCGCCGGCCGCGTGCGACACCATCGACATCGCGGGGATCGGCGAGAACCCGGCGACCCGGTCGGGCCCGTACGCCTTGATCGTGTGCACGTGCGCCGCCGCGACGATCTCCACCGCCTCGTCCCAGGTGGCCCGCACCAGGCCGCCCTTGCCGCGGGCCTGCTGGTAGCGGCGCCGCCGCTCGGGGTCGCCCTGGATGTCGGCCCACGCGAGGACCGGATCACCCAGCCGCGCCTTCGCCTCCCGGTACAGCTCAAGGAGCACCCCCCGGATGTAGGGGTAGCGCACGCGGGTGGGGGAGTACGTGTACCAGGAGAAGGCCGCGCCCCGCGGGCAGCCGCGCGGCTCGTACTCCGGCCGGTCGGGGCCCACGCTCGGGTAGTCCGTCTGCTGGGTCTCCCAGGTGATGATGCCGTCCTTGACGTACACCTTCCACCGGCACGAGCCGGTGCAGTTCACGCCGTGCGTCGAGTTCACGACCTTGTCGTGGCTCCACCGGTCCCGGTAGAAGACGTCCCCGTCCCGGCCGCCCTCGATCCGCAGGCTGTGCAGGTCGTCCGAGGCCGTCCCCCGCCGGAAGAACCGGCCGGCCCGCAGCAGCGCGGCGTCCGGCTCGGCCGGGGTGCGCGTCGTGTCCGTCACCGTCTGTGCTCCCTCGCTGTGGCCTCCTTCGCACGCTAGGGGCGCGGGGACGGCGGCACCTGCCGACCGGGGCCGTACGGGTGCCCGGCCGTCCGGACGGTCCCGGCGGCCGTCACC
Organism: Streptomyces sp. NPDC006552; assembly: GCF_040611655.1. Classification (NCBI taxonomy): domain Bacteria; kingdom Bacillati; phylum Actinomycetota; class Actinomycetes; order Kitasatosporales; family Streptomycetaceae; genus Streptomyces; species Streptomyces sp. NPDC006552. Next base: position 20,736 of record NZ_JBEXOS010000026.1, on the reverse strand, counting down.
CGGGCGGCCCAGCGAGCGCGTCCGGTGCGGGCGGCTCAGCCCAGCTCGGTGCGGAGGTACTTGGCCGTCGCCGGATCCGCCGGGAGCAGCGTCTCCACGGCCAGCTCTGCGACCGTCACGTCCATCGGCGTGTTGAACGTCGAGATCGACGACACGAACGACAGCACGTGCCCGTCGTGCTCCAGCACCATCGGCAGCGCGACGTACGACACCGGCCCGGCGGACCCGGCACGGTCCGCTCCCTCCGGCACCGGGTACGCGGCCACCTCCTCGTACAGCTCCCGCAGCCGCGGCGAGCGCGCCAGGGCGATCTGCCGCTCCATCTGCGCGAGGAGGTGCCCGCGCCACGCGCGCAGGTTCCTGATCCGGGGCGCGAGACCCCGCGGGTGCAGCGTGAGCCGCATCGCGTTCATCGGCCGGCGCTCCAACAGCTCCTCGGGCAGCGCGGACAGCAGCGCCGTGAGACCCCGGTTGGCGGCGACCACGTCGTACGTGGCGTCGACGATCAGCGCCGGATACGGCTCGTAGCCGCGCAGCAGCTGCTCCAGCCCGTCCCGCAGCGGGCCGAGCGCGGCGTCGTCGAGCGGGGTCTCGGTGAACCGCGGCGCGTAACCGGCGGCGAGCAGCAGGGAGTTGCGCTCCCGCACCGGCACGTCCAGATGTTCGGCGAGCCGCAGGACCAGCTCCTCGCTCGGCCGCGAGCGGCCCGTCTCCACGAAGCTGATGTGCCGCGCCGAGGAGTCCGCGCGCAGCGCCAGCTCCAGCTGGCTGACCCGCCGCCGCTCGCGCCAGCCGCGCAGCAGCCGGCCCACCTCGGACGTGTTCGTGCGCGTCGCATCCGCCATGGGGAGACCGTAACCCGGCAGGGGTGGCAGGCTGGAGGCATGCCTACGCAACCGCTCTCCCAGAAGGAGATCGAGGACCGCCTCGCCGAACTGCCCGGCTGGTCACTCGACGGCGACCGCATCACCCGCACCTACCGGCTGCGCACGCACCTCGCGGCCACCGCCTTCGTCGTGCACATCGCCCAGATCCAGGAGGAGCTCGACCACCACTCCGACCTCACCCTCGGCTACAACACCGTCACCCTCGCCGTCCACACCCACGACGCGGGCGGCGCGGTGACCGGAAAGGACTTCGAACTCGCCGCGCGGGTCGATGAGTTGGCGCCGGCGCACGCGGCGACCTGACCGGGGCCCGGTCCACCCACTTGTGGCTGCTGCACCTCCTCGCCGACCCGGCTCCCGTCGTCGCCGAGGCGGCCCGGGTGCTGCGCCCCGGTGGCGTCTCCCTCGCCACGGTCGACAAGGACGCCGCCCACCTGGTCGGCAGCGACCTGTGCGCCCTGGTCGAGCCGTTCCACGACCGCCGCCCCGCCGACGCCGCCGAACGTGTCATCGCGCACGCGGCCGGACACGGACTGCGCCCCCGCGGCCGGGTGACGTTCGTGGGGCACTGCCAGGGCCGTACCCCGGACCGCCTCGCGCGCGACGTCCGGGCGGGGCGGGTCTGCGCGGCGGGCGGCGAGGAGCCGGCCCGGCGCCTGGAACGGCTGCCGCACCCGGAGACTCCGCGCCCCGGCCCCACCTGCACGGTGCCGGCACCCGGCCGCTGAACCGGGCCGCCGCGCCCGTGGTCAGACCGCGTCCAGGCGGGCCCGTTCCTCCGGTGTCAGTACCAGGTCGACCGCGGCGAGGCTCTCGTCGAGTTGCGCCACCGACGACGCCCCGACGAGCGGAAGCGCCGGGACCTCGGCGCCCGTCATCCAGGCCAGCACCACCTGGTTGACGGTGGCCCCCGCCGACTTCGCCACGTCGCGCAGCGCCGCCAGCCTGGCCTGCGTGCTGCCGTGGTCGTGGCCCGCGCCCAGCGGCTTGTCGTCCCGTACGTACGCGCCGCCGAGCAGCGGAGAGTAGGCGACGAGCGTGAGGTCCCGCTCGGCGCGCACCATACTGAGCAGGTTGCCGTCGGCGGTGCCCAGCTCGCCGTCCGGGGACAGCGCGCTCGGCAGATCGGTGCGGTGCCGCAGGTAGCTGTGCTGGTACTGGAGCACCTCGTAGCCGGGCAGTCCGGCGGCCCGCGCGAGGGCGCGGGCCCGCTCCACCTGCCACGCCCAGTGGTTGGAGACCCCGAGCAGCCCGACCGTCCCCTCGTTCACCAGCGCCCCGAACCCCCGCACGGTCTCGGCCAGTTCGACCTTCGGGTCCGGGATGTGGGCGTACAGCAGATCCAGCCGCTCCATGCCGAGCCGGGCGGTGCTGCCGGCCACGGCCGCGCGGATCGCCGCCGCGGAGAGCCCTTCGGCGTTGTCGACGTACCCGGTGCCGGGCGCGAGCGGCGCCGCGCCCAGCTTGGTGGCGATCACGACCTCGTCGCCGATGCCGCGGCTGCGCCGCCAGTTCCCGAGCACCGTCTCGCTCTCGCCGCCGACGCTGCCGGTCTGCCAGTACGCGTAGTTGTCCGACGTGTCGACGAACGTGCCGCCCGCCTCGACGTACCGGTCGAGGATCGCGAACGCCGTCCTCTCCTCGGTGAGCGTGCCGAACAACATGGCGCCCAGGCTGAGCACACTGACCTCGCGGCGCGTCGCCGGGTCCATGCCGATGGTGCGGTACTTCATGCGGGCCCCCTCGTGGAGCCCGGCCGCCGGGTGCGGGCCGGGCTGTGGCAGGAGTCAACGTGTTGGAGCGCACGCGAAGTCAAGGGGCGCCGGAACAGGGCGGGATATGCGGCCCGCTGGCTCCGAGCCGGACAGACCGGCCCCTTAAGTACGCGCGCGGCAACTCAACTCCGCCCGGCGGCAACTGACGGTGTGTAGCCCCACGGACCAATCCACCCCCCCACCCCTGGGAGCCCCGCATGCGTCACCTCCGCCCCCGTCGCGGACCCCGCCGTCTCCTGCTCGCCGTCACCACCGCAGCGGCGCTGACCGCCGCCTCCCTGACGCTGCTGCCCAGCGACAGCGCCACCGCGGCCACCGCCCGGCAGGCCGAGCGGCTCGACCGCGGCCTGGTCAGCGTGCACACCGACGCCGGCAACCTCCTCACCTGGCGCTGGCTGGGCACGGACCCCGACAACGTCTCCTTCAACGTCTACCGCGCCGGTACGAAGGTCAACGCGGCCCCCGTCACCGGCTCCACGAACTACTTCCACCCCGGCGCCCCGAACTCCGCCGACTACACGGTCCGCGCCGTCGTCAACGGCGCCGAGCAGGCGGACTCGGCACACGCGATCCAGTTCCGGACCGGCTACAAGGACGTACCGATCACCCCGCCCGCGGGCGGCACCACCCCCGACGGCGTCGCCTACACCTACGAGGCCAACGACGCCTCCGTCGGCGACCTCGACGGCGACGGCGTCCTCGACTTCGTCCTGAAGTGGCAGCCCACCAACGCCAAGGACAACTCCCAGTCCGGCTACACCGGCAACACGATCATCGACGCGGTGAAACTGGACGGCACCCGGCTGTGGCGCGCGGACCTGGGCCGCAACATCCGCTCGGGCGCGCACTACACGCAGTTCCAGGTCTACGACTACGACGGCGACGGCCGGGCCGAGATCGCCATGAAGACGGCGGACGGCACGGTCGACGGCCAGGGCAGGACGATCGGCAGCGCCGCCGCCGACCACCGCAACTCCAGCGGTTACGTGCTCTCCGGCCCCGAGTACCTGACGATGTTCGACGGGCGGACCGGCGCCGCGATGGACACCGTCGACTACGTCCCCGCGCGCGGCACGGTCTCCGCCTGGGGCGACGCGTACGGCAACCGCGTCGACCGCTTCCTCGCGGGCACCGCCTACCTGGACGGGACCCGGCCCTCGCTGATCATGGCGCGCGGCTACTACACGCGGTCCGTGATCGCGGCCTGGGACTGGCGCGGCGGTGCCTTCACACGACGCTGGACGTTCGACACCAACTCCTCGACCAACAGCGGCAAGGGGTACGACGGCCAGGGCAACCACCAGCTCTCCGTCGCGGACGCCGACGGGGACGGCAAGGACGAGATCGTCTACGGCGCGATGGCCGTCGACGACAACGGCTCCGCCCTGTGGACCACGAGGAACGGCCACGGCCACGCCATGCACGTCGGTGACCTCGACCCGTCCCGCGCGGGCCTGGAGGAGTTCAAGGTCGACGAGGACGGTGCCAAGCCTTCGTCGTGGATGGCCGACGCGAAGACCGGCGCGGTGCTCTGGTCGACGGGTGCCGGCGGCGACAACGGCCGCGGTGTCTCCGGCGACATCTGGCCCGGCAGTCCGGGCGCCGAGTCCTGGTCGTCGTCGGAGTCGGGCATCCGTGGCCCGAAGGGCACGGTCGTCGCCTCCCGCAAGCCGTCCTCCGCGAACTTCCTCTCCTGGTGGGACGGCGACACCACCCGCGAACTCCTCGACGCCACGCACATCGACAAGTACGGCACGACGGCCGACACCCGACTCCTGACCGGTTCGGGGGTCCACTCCGACAGCGGCACGAAGGCGACCCCGGCCCTGTCCGGAGACATCCTCGGCGACTGGCGCGAGGAGGTCGTCTGGCCGACGACGAACAACACGGCGCTCCGCATCTACTCGACCCCCGTCGAAACCGCCACCCGCATCACCACGCTCCTCCACGACACCCAGTACCGCACGGCGCTGGCCTGGCAGAACACGGCCTACAACCAGCCGCCGCACCCGAGCTTCTTCCTGGGCGCGGGCATGGCGACGGCGCCGCGTCCGACCATCTCGACTCCCTGAAAGCCGGACAGGGCACGGCGCTCTCCCTCAGCCGCTCGTCCAGCGCCAGGCGCTCCCGCTGTACCGGCAGGTGATCGCCGCGCCGCCCGCCGTGGTGGTGGAGGCGCCGTGGTCGGCGTTGCGGCAGAACTGGCCGGCCGCGTAGCAGTTGCCCGCGTTCGAGGTGAGGGAGCAGGTGCCGGCCTTGGTACCCCCGCCGCTGCTTCCGCTCCCTCCACTCGTACCGCCCCCGCTTCCGCCGCCCGAACCCGAGGCCGCCTTCGCGGTCACGGTGACCTTCACCTTCACGGTCTTGGTGGCGGTCACCGTCGGCGCGGGTTCGGGGTCGGCTGTCTCCGTGGCCGTCGCGGTGGCCGTCGCCGTGACGGTGACGGTGGGGGCCGGCCGGATCCGCGCCGTCGCGACCGTGGCGCTGCCGTCCTTGCCGTCGTCGCCCGCGGCGCCGATCCCCGCGCCCAGCAGGACCGCGACCCCCAGGGCCGGGAGCACGATGCGCTTTCGGGCCCACTTCGGCGCGGGCCGGGTGGGCGGACCTGGTGGCGGTGCGGGTATGTACGGATGGGCCATGGTGTCCCCCTGGACCTGAACACGGTGGTGAGGGAGGGAGCGTACGGCCCGGACGGGTCATTGGTGAAGGTGATGTGAAGCGCTGGTGATGTATTCGTGACCAGGTGGAGGGTCAGGGGCTGAGTGGGAGTCCACCCGGGCGCCGGGCACGCTGGGCCCAGCCCGCCCGCGCGAGGCCCGCCACGCCGCCCGGCCCCGGACGCGAGACCGGCCGGGCAGCTGCGCGCCACCCGGCCGGTCACCCCCCCGCCCCGCCGTCAGCCGACCCCGCACTCCTCCCCGCCCACCGTGAACACGGCCGGGCTCGCGTTCGCCGACGCACGGGTGCCGGTGAAGCCGAACGACACCGAACTGCCGCTCGCCACCTTGGCGTTCCAGCCCACGTCCTTCGCCGTCACCACCGCACCCGACTGGCTCGCCTCCGCGTTCCACGCCTGCGCCAAGCGCTGTCCGGAGGGGAACGTCCACGCCAGTGACCAGCCGTTCCACGCGGACGGACCCGTGTCGGTCACCGTCACCTCCGCCTGGAATCCGCCCGGCCAGGCGTTGGTGACCTTGTACGCGACCGAGCAGCCCGCCTCGCCCGGACCGCCGTCGCCCGGCTCCGTCGGCGTGTCCGCCGGGTCCCCGTAGACCACCCCCCGCCCGTTCGTCGACACATACACCCGGCCGTAGACCCGCGGGTCGCCGGTGATCGCCGCGCCGGTCCAGCCCCACTGGTGCGCGTCGTCATTGATCCGGGTCCAGCTCGCGCCCGCGTCCGTGGAGCGGAATATGCCCCGTACGCCGCCGATCTTCGCGCTGGTGAAGACTGTCTGATAGCGCGCGCCCGGCGCAGCCCTGCCGAAGCCGACCGTGTCCGCCTCGGTGACGTTCGCCAGCCTGGTGAAGGTGGCGCCCCCGTCCGTCGAGTGCCACAGCCCGTACGCGCCCTGCGCCGAACCGCCCGCCAGCCAGATGTCGCCCTTCGCGCCCGGCACCGCCTTGAACCGCACCGGGCCGTCCGTCGGCAGCCCGCTCGACGCCTTCGCCGCGAACGTCGCCCCGCCATCGGAACTGGCATAGAACGTGCCGGACTTGAAGGCATAGAAGGTGTCCGCGTCCGCTCGGTCCGACTCCACCACCGCGCCCGCCGGCACCCCGCTCGCCGCCGTCCACGACGACCCCGACCCCGTCTGCACCCCCGCGCCCTCCGGGCTCCACACGTACCGGCCGCCGTCCGCCGACACCGCGACCGTGCCGCCGCCCGTCACACCGGCCGGATCGCTGCCCGCGTGCCAGGTGGCGCCGTTGTCCGAGGAGAAGGAGACGTGTGCGCCCGCGTCGGCATTGCCGGCGCGAACGGTCGACGCCGGCTTCGACTCGGCGAAGTCCAGGCTCGTCGTGGTCGTGAAGTTCGGGCTCGTGAACATCATCGACGGCACCTTCGTCAGGTCCGTGTGCCGGAAACCGCCGATGTCCCCGAGCGCGCTCAGCAGCGGCGCGCCGGACGGCGGCGAGGCGAGGTCGTTGACCGCCGTCTCCTCCAGGCCCTTCACCATCGGGGTGATGGTGATCTTACCGCCGCTGTCCCAGGCGCCCAGGTCCTCGGAACCGTAGATCGTCGCCCCCGTCCCGTACATCATCCGGTCGGAGTCGAACGGGTCGATCTCCAGCGCCTCCGTCATCCAGCCGAGCTTCGGTGTCTGCTCGGGCGGGGCCGGGTCCGCGCCCCAGGTCAGCCATGGGACCGAGGAGACGTCCATGGTGTAGCGGTTCGCGCGCTGCGGGTACGCGGAGTAGTCCCACGCCTTCGTCCACGTGCCGCCGCTGTCCGTGGAGCGGAAGATCAGCGTGTCCGGCCACCAGGAGCTGTAACCGGAGACCATGACCGTGCCCGGATGCCGCCGGTCGACGGTCAGTCCGCTGAAGCCGTAGGAGGTGTCCGCCTCCGCGACCGGGCTGATGTCCGTCCACGCGCCGGTCCCGGTCGCGTACCGCCAGACCTGGCCCTTGCCGCCGTCGTACGGTCCGCCCGTGTCGCTGTACGCGAGGTAGAGGTAGCCGTTCTCCGCGTCCAGGACGCCCTTGTGCGCGAGGTAGCCGGTGGGCTGGCCGGGCAGGCGCTGCCAGGTGGCGCCCGCGTCCGTCGAACGGTAGACCGCGTTGTCCTTGTCGGCCACGCCGGCGTAGATCGTCCGCGTCCGGCCCGTGCCCGCGCCCGTCGACTCGTCGAACGTCACCCACACCACGCCCTGGAGATCGGAGGCGTAGCCCGACGCGTCGGACGGGTCCTGCCGGTACGTGCCGGGGTTCGGGAAGGACGTGACCTGCGACCACGTCACGCCCGCGTCCGTCGAACGCCACAACCCCTTGCCGCTCGGCGCGCCCAGGTACAGCACCTTGTTGTCGTGCGGGTCGACGGCGAGCCGCTCGCCCATGCCGCGGCCGGGCATGTTCCCGCCGAGCTTGAAGGGCAGGTCCGCCTTCTGCCAGGTCGCTCCGCGGTCGGCGGAGCGCAGGACCGCGCCGTTGCCGGGGTCCCAGTCGTTCGTGTACGTGCCGACGGCCGCGTACACCCGGTCCGGGTCCACGGTGTCCGAGGCCAGGGAGGCGACGCCCGTGTGGCCCCAGTCGTCCCAGCCGACCGAGTCGAGCAGCGGGGTCCAGCGCTTCGCCGCCTGGTCCCAGCGGTAGGCGCCGCCGATGTCGGTACGGGCGTAGGCGAGGTTCTTCTCGGAGCGGTTGAAGACGATGCCGGGGACGAAGCCGCCGCCGTCGACGCGGGCGTTCTTCCAGGTGTACGTGTCGGCGGCCACGGACGTCGCCGCGGACATCCGGGCGTCCGGCGGCGGGGTGGCCGCCGTCGCCGCGCCGGACGTCAACAGGCCCGCCACGAGGGCGAGTACGCCGGCCAGGGGCGAGCGGGGTCTGCGCATGAGGTCTCCAGGTACCAGGGGAGCAGGGGAGAGGGCCGGGCGGTCCCCGGGGAGGGGGCCCGCCCGGCCCGGTGCACACGGAGCTGCCTGCAGCGGGGCGTTACTCGAGCAGCTCCGCGTACGAACCCATGGCGAGTGCGATGTCCGCCTGGGCCCAGAACCGGTGGTACGTGAACGTCGGCGCCGCGCCGCCGGCCAAGTAGGCCGCGACCTTCGGCCAGTTGGGGTCATCCTTGTAGAAGGAGCGCAGCGAGGCGAACGTGGACGAGGAGTTGACCGTGTCCCCGTTCGGCATCGTGCCCGTCCAGCCGCTGGGCACGTAGACCGGGTCGTCGAACCGGCTGTAGTCGGTCCGGGTCTCCGGCACGGCGATGCCGAGCGCGTCCTGGTCGTGGTCCCACATGCCGTCCAGTAGCGCCTTCGCCGTCGTCTTCGCTGCCGCGTCACCGGACTTGGCGGCGTAGTACGTCAGCGTCTTGGCGTAGGCCGCGGCGACCCCGACGTCGTTCGTGTAGTCGGCGACCGTCACGTGAAGTCCCGCATTGGCGCCGGGACTCGCCGCGCTCCAGGTGTCCGGCTTGCCCGACCACTGGAGCGTCGAGGGGATCCGGAACGTGCCGTCGGGGTTGACGGTGGTCTCGGAGAGGGCCCAGTCGACCCACTTGCCGAGGACCGCCTTGGCGTCGGCGTCACCGGTCTGCTGGTAGTACTCGGCGACACGCTCCATCGACCACGCCTGGAAGCCGAACCACTGGTTCGACGGTGGGTCGTGGTAGACCGGCGCCTCGTCGTAGTACATGCCGTAGAAGGTGGGCGTGCCGGCCGGCGGGGTGCCGTAGGAGCCGCCCCAGCTGTTCGTCGCGCCGCCCGCGATGGCACCCTCGTCCGACTGGAGCCAGCGGTAGAACTCCAGCTGCCGGTCGAGCGATTTCGCCCAGTCCGCCTGGCCCGTCGCGGACTTGGGCTTCAGGTCGGCCACCGAGGAGAGCGCGTACGCGGCGAGCGGGTTCTGGTAGCCGCCGTGCGTGTGGCTCGACCCGATGCGCCAGGCCCACCCCGCCGAGGTGTCCGTCGCGCCGCCCCACGCGTAGTACCAGGACATCAGGTAGTGCGAGGCGTCCTTGCCGGTGCCGGCCGGGCACGTCGTCGGCCCGACGCAGTTCCCGACCTTCTTGAAGTACTTGTCGTACATCGAGTACCGCAGGTAGTCGCCCATCTTGGCGGCCTTGCCGACGGTCGCCGAGACATCGGACCCCTTGCCCTGCTGCTTGGCCCACACATCGGCCCAGTACGCGGCCTGCACCGCCCGGGCATCGGCGTCCGGGGCGTTGGTGAACTTCCACTGCCGGGCGTACGAGGAGTCGCCGGTGAACAGGTCCAAGTACCCGTTCTTGCCGCCGTACTTGAAGGCGTCGCAGGTCGGCTGCGGCACGGTCTCCCACACCGACTCCTGCGCACCGCGCTGGAAGGTGTTGATGTAGGACGGGCCGGTCGCGGTCGGGCCCGCCTCGCACGTGCCGGGCTCGTTCCCGTAGCCGTAGACGTTGTCCACGTCCTGGAGCCAGTGCATGCCGTAGACGTCGTCCGTGCCGTACGCGCTCTTCAGCTCCGCCGCGAGCGGGTCGCGGCCGACGGGGACCGAGGGGTCGAGCGCCGCCGGATACTGGGACGGCAGATCGTGCTCGGGCGCGTACGTCGCGGGCTTCGAGGCGTTGTAGAAGGAGTTCGTCGGCTGGTCGGCGTGGGTGGGGATCATGTACTTCTCCATGAGGCCCCACGCGCCGTTGAACTTCGACCAGTCGCCGCTGACCTTGCCGTACATCGCCTGGAGCCACAGGAGGTAGCTGTACGCCTCCGACGTCGTCTCGTGACCGTGGTCCGGGGCCTCGACGATCAGCGTCTCGACCGAGTGGTACGGGATGCCCTCCGGCGAGAAGTAGCCGTTGGCCGGATCGGTGATCTTCCCGTAGAGATCGAGGAAGCGGGCGTCGTACGTCTTGGCGGCGGCGAGCTGGGTGACGGTGACCGCGGCCTTGGTGTGGCCGGGCGCCGACACCGTGAACGTGGCCGCGCCGGTGCCGGAGGCGTCGGCCGCGACGGTCACCTTCTGCGCCGTGTTCCAGTTCGACGGGGTGAAGGTCAGGCTCGCGCCGGCGGCGACGGAGAGTCCGGTGTTGCCGCTCGTGCGGGCCACCGTGACCGCGACGTTCGACGCCGGCTGCGTAGACAGCTTCACGTCGAAGGTGCCCGACTTGCCCTGCTGGACCCCGAGTTGGGACGGCGAGGCGACCACGGCGGGGCCCGCCGCGACCGTGATGCCGACCGGGGTCGACTCGCCGGACGCGCCCTGGCTGTCGATGGCCTTGGCGAACAGGGAGTGGGTGCCGGACGCCAGGCCGTCCGCGGCGAGCGTGTACGGCGCGGAGGTGTCCGTGCCGAGCAGCGTCGTGTCGTCGTAGAACTCGACCTTGGAGACGCTCGCCCCGTCGGCCGCGGCGGCGGTGGCGGCGAGCGGGACGGCGTCGCCCGCCGAGTAGACCGCGCCGGCCTTGGGGCTGGTGAGCACCGTGATCGGGGGCTGGTGGGCGCCCGCACAGACCGTGCCGTTGATCGCGAAATCGGTGGGCGCTGAATTCGCGCCACTGTACGTGAATTGCGCGCCCGTGGACGCGGCGGCCCCGGCCGCGATCTTCGCGTTGTAGGAGAGGCTTTTCGCGGTGACCGTCTTCCCGGACTGCGACCAGGTCGCGTTCCAGCCATTGGTCAGTTTCTGATTGCCGCCGTAGCTGTAGGTGAGACTCCAGCCGTCGATCGCCGTGGCGCCGCGGTTGGTGATCGTCAGATCGGCCGTGAAGCCGGAGCCCCAGTCGTTGGTCTTGTAGTCGACGCTGCACTCAACTGCCGCCGCCTGGGCGTTAGTTGGGAGTGCCGCAAGTGTGGCGAGCGGTAGTGCCAGGGTGGCCGCGACAGCGGTCCACCGCCGCCGGGCCGGTCTTTTGGGCATGCCCTGGTTCCTCCTTGCGGTTCAGGGAGCGGGGGGTGGGCCATGGCGTGGGGGCCACAACCTGTGAACCAGTGGGAGCGCTCCCAAGGATGGGGACGGGGCAATTGGGGGTCAAGAGGGTTGAAGAGTCGAATTAATTCGACAACAAGAATTCGTAACACCTCTGTTGCTTGACGGCAGTTCCTTCTCTACAGTCCAACCGCAACCAGTGGGAGCGGTTCCACCAGTCGACGCGCCGGCCTGTGCCGGCCGCGCCCGAGCTGCAAGGAGTCGCTCATGCGTCACCCCCCGCGTCATCTGTTACCCGCAACCCTGCTCGCGTGCGTCGTCTCGGCGGCCGCACTCGTCCCCCTGACCACCGCCGCGTCCGCGGCCGCCCCCGCCTGCTCGGTGGAGTACTCCGTCACCGGGCAGTGGGACAGCGGCTTCCAGGCCGCGGTGAAGGTCACCAACAACGGTGCGGCAAAGGACAGTTGGAGCCTGTCCTTCGCCTTCGCCGACGGTCAGAAGGTGACCCAGGGCTGGTCCGCGAAGTGGGCCCAGTCCGGGGCGGCCGTGACCGCCACGAACGAGTCCTGGAACGGCGCGCTGCCGTCCGGCGGGAGCGTCTCCGCCGGGTTCATCGGCGCGTTCACCGGCGCCAACACCGTACCGACGGCCTTCAAGCTGAACGGCACGGCCTGCAACACGGACCCGACCGATCCGACCGATCCGACGGACCCGACCGATCCGACCGATCCGGGCGGCGACGGCACCGCGCCGGCACTGAAGGTCTCCGGGAACAAGCTGGTCGACGCCGGCGGCGCCCCGCACCGGATCCTCGGGGTGAACCGCTCCGGCGCCGAGTTCATGTGCGTCCAGGGCTACGGGATCTTCGACGGTCCGGTCGACGACGCGTCCATCGCGGCGATCGCCGACTGGAAGGCGAACGCCGTCCGGATCCCGCTCAACGAGGAGTGCTGGCTGGGCCTCGACAACATCAAGCCGGAGTACGGCGGGGCCGCCTACCGGTCCGCGATCAAGGAGTTGGTGACCAAGGTCCGAGCCCACGGCATGACGCCGATCCTGGAGATGCACTGGTCCTACGGCCAGTACACCGGGAACTCGGCGGGCTGCCCCGACATCCACGCCACCTGCCAGAAGCCGATGCCGGACGCGCGCTACGCGCCCAGCTTCTGGTCGTCGGTGGCGAGCACCTTCAAGGACGATCCAGCCGTCGTCCTCGACCTGTTCAACGAGCCGTATCCGGACCGCGCCACCTCCACCCTCGCCCAGGCGTGGGCCTGTTGGCGGGACGGCGGCACCTGCCCCGGCATCGGGTACGAGGTCGCCGGTATGCAGGACCTCGTCGACGCGGTGCGCGGCGCGGGCGCGACCAACGTGATCCTCGCGGGCGGCCTCGCCTACTCCAACGACCTCGGCCAGTGGCTCGCCCACCGGCCCGACGACCCGGCCGGCAATCTCGCCGCGGCCTGGCACGTCTACAACTTCAACACCTGCGCCACCGAGAGCTGCTGGGACTCCACGCTCGCGCCCGTCGCGGCCCAGGTCCCGCTGGTGGCGGGGGAGATCGGCGAGAACACCTGCGCCCACGGCTTCGTCGACCGCGTCATGAAGTGGTTCGACGACCGGAAGCTGTCCTACCTCGGCTGGACCTGGAACACCTGGGACTGCTCCTCGGGGCCGTCGCTGATCAGCGACTACGACGGCACCCCCACGGCGTTCGGGATCGGCCTGCGCGACCACCTGCGGGAGCTGACCGGATGAGCGCCGACCCGGCGGCAACCTCGTGCCGCCCGACGGCAACCCCATGAGGCGCCCGCGCCGCCCCACGCCCCACGACCACCTCTCGACCCCTCATCCACCCCCGATGAAGACCCCTCACCAACCCCCGATGAAAGGGACACCGCACACCATGAGCCGTATCAGATCGCGCGCCGGCACCGCCGCGCTCGCCGCCCTGGCCCTCACCGGCGCCGCTTGCGTGGGTACCGCCGCCGCACTGCCCGCCCCCGGCCAGACAGCCGCGGCCGCCGCCTGCACCGTCGACTACAAGGTGCAGAACCAGTGGGACAGCGGCTTCACCACCGCCGTCACCGTCACCAACAACGGTGCCGCGGTGAACGCCTGGAACGTCACCTGGTCCTTCGCGGGCAACCAGAAGGTCACCAGCGGCTGGAACTCCGACATCAGCCAGTCCGGCGCCGCCGTCACCGCCAAGAGCCTCTCCTACAACGGCTCGCTCGCCACCGGGGCCTCCACCTCCTTCGGCTTCAACGGCACCTACAGCGGGACCAACGCCCTGCCCGCCACGTTCAAGCTGAACGGCGTCACCTGCAACGGCGCCACCGACCCGACCGATCCCACCGACCCGACGGACCCGACCGATCCCACCGACCCGACCGATCCCAGCGGCCGCGTCGACAACCCGTACGCGGGTGCCAAGGTCTACGTGAACCCGGAGTGGTCGAAGAAGGCCGCCGCCGAGCCGGGCGGGAGCAAGGTCTCCAACCAGCCGACCGGCGTCTGGCTCGACCGCATCGCCGCCATCAACGGTGTCGACGGCGGCATGGGCCTGCGCGACCACCTCGACGCGGCCCTCAGCCAGAAGGGCAGCGGCCAAGAGGTCGTCCAGCTCGTCATCTACGATCTGCCGGGCCGCGACTGCGCCGCCCTCGCCTCCAACGGCGAACTCGGCCCGAACGACATCGACAAGTACAAGAGCGACTTCATCGACCCGATCAAGGCGATCCTCGCCGACCCCAAGTACGCGGGCCTGCGCATCGTCACGACGATCGAGATCGACTCGCTGCCCAACCTCGTCACCAACGTCAGCGGCCGCCCCACGGCCACGCCCAACTGCGACGTGATGAAGGCGAACGGCAACTACCAGAAGGGCGTCGGCTACGCCCTCGACAAGCTCGGTGACGTCCCGAACGTCTACAACTACATCGACGCCGGACACCACGGCTGGCTCGGCTGGGACGACAACTTCGGCTCCTCCGCCGAACTGTTCAAGACGACCGCCAGCAGCAACGGTGCCAAGCTCTCCGACGTCCACGGCTTCATCGTCAACACCGCCAACTACAGCGCGCTGAAGGAGACCAACTTCACCATCGACGACTCCGTCAACGGCGTCTCGGTCCGCCAGTCCAAGTGGGTCGACTGGAACCGCTACACCGACGAGCTGTCGTACGCCCAGGCCATGCGGACCAAGCTGGTCTCGCTCGGCTTCGACCAGCACCTCGGCATGCTGATCGACACCTCCCGCAACGGCTGGGGCGGCGCGGCCCGGCCCGCGGGTCCCGGCGCGAAGACCAGCGTCGACACGTATGTGGACGGCGGACGCATCGACCGCCGTATCCACCTCGGGAACTGGTGCAACCAGGCGGGCGCCGGCCTCGGTGAGCGGCCGCAGGCCGACCCGGCCACCGGGATCGACGCATACGTGTGGATGAAGCCGCCGGGGGAGTCCGACGGTTCGAGCACCGCCATCGACAACGACGAGGGCAAGGGCTTCGACCGCATGTGCGACCCGACGTACACCGGTAACCCGCGCAACAACAACCACCTGTCCGGGGCGCTGCCCAACGCGCCGGTGTCCGGTCACTGGTTCTCCGCCCAGTTCCAGGAGCTCATGAAGAACGCCTACCCCGCCCTGTAGGCGCCCCGCACCCCGTCGGGGCCGGCAGGCACACAGCCCCGGTCCCGACGGCCGATCCGTACCACCCCGTCAGCACACGTGCGCGCGTCCGCCCTATCGTTGGCGGATGCGCGCACACTCATGCGACCGTCCCGCCGATCTGGACGTGATCCGTGATTCCTACGACCGGGTGGCCGACACCTACGCCGAGATGGTGACGACGACCGGGATGGGCGACATCCGCCGTCACCCCTGGCTCAAGGCGTCGATCGACGCCTTCGCCGACACCGTCGCCGGCCTGGGCCCGGTCCTCGACGTCGGCTGCGGACCCGGCACGGTCACCGCTTATCTGGCCGAACGCGGACTCGACGTGTCCGGCGTGGACCTCTCGCCCCGCATGATCGAGAACGCCCGCCGGCGCTATCCGTACTGCCGCTTCTCCGTCGCCTCCGCGACCGAGCTGGACCTCGCCGCGGAGTCGCTCGGCGGCGTGCTCGGCTGGTGGTCCCTGTTCAACCTGCCCCGCGACGTCCTGCCGCAGGTGCTCACCGTGTTCGCGCGGGCCCTCAAGCCCGGCGGGTCCTTCATCACCGGCACCCATGCCGGCGACGAGGACCTGGTGCGCACCGAGGCCTACGGCGGGGTCTCGGTGCGCTGGACGACCCACCAGTGGCAGCCGGCGGAGTTCGTCGAGCTGATCGAGCGGGCCGGGCTGCGCCCGGTCGCCGAACTGCGCCTGCCGGCCGACGAGTTCAGCGGCCCGGGGCTCGTGGTCATGGCCAGGCGCCCCGGCTGAGGCTACGGCCCGGGCACCGCGGGTGCCCGGGCCGGACGGCGCCGCACGGGAAGACGGTCGCTCAGACCACGTCGAAGGTGGCCGGGTCGCCGCCGAGCCGGCGGTCCTCATTGAGCGCGCTGATCGCGCCGAGGTCCTCGTCGTCCAGCTCGAAGCCGAACACGTCGATGTTCTCCTTGATCCGCGACGGCGTCACGGACTTGGGGATCACCACGTTGCCCAGCTGGACGTGCCAGCGCAGCACGATCTGCGCGGGCGTGCGGCCGTGCTTGCGCGCGATGGCGACGATCGCCGGGACCTCCAGGAGGCCCTTGCCCTGGCCCAGCGGCGACCAGGCCTCGGTCGCGATGCCCAGCTCCGCGTGCTTCTCGCGCGCGGCGTGCTGCTGGAGGTGGGGGTGGAGCTCGATCTGGTTGACGGCCGGGACGACGGAGGTCTCGGCGGTCAGCCGGTCGAGGTGCTCGGGAAGGAAGTTCGAGACGCCGATGGCCTTGGCGCGGCCGTCCGCGTGGATCTTCTCCAGCGCGCGGTAGGTGTCCACGTACGTGTCCCTGGCCGGCAGCGGCCAGTGGATCAGGTACAGGTCCACGTGGTCGAGGCCCAGCTTGGCCAGCGAGGTGTCGAACGCGCGCAGGGTGGAGTCATGGCCCTGGTCGGCGTTCCACAGCTTCGTCGTGACGAAGAGCTCTTCGCGGGGCAGGCCGGACGCGGCGATCGCCCGGCCGGTGCCCTCCTCGTTGCCGTAGACGGCCGCGGTGTCGATGCTGCGGTACCCGGCCTCCAGGGCCGTCTTCACGGCCTCCTCGGCCTGGTCGTCCGGCACCTGCCAGACACCGAAACCGAGCTGCGGCATCGCGACGCCGTTGTTCAGGATGATCGGGGGGACCTTGCTCACGAGGTGTCGATCCTTAAAGTCGTCGGGTGGTACTCCCATGGTCAACGATCACAGAAGTACCCGCATTCCTGTCCGGGACCGCCCCGGGAATGCCACACCGACAACCCTAGGCGCGGTACAGCGCGTCGACCTCGTTCGCGTACGCCGTCTCGATCGACTTGCGCTTCAGCTTCAGCGAGGGCGTGAGCAGCCCGTGCTCCTCGGTGAACTGGTGGGCCAGGATGCGGAACGTACGGATGGACTCCGCCTGCGAGACGAGCGTGTTGGCGGCGACCACCGCGCGCCGCACCTCCATCTCCAGGTCCCCGTCACGGACCAGGTCGGCGGGGGTCATCAGCTGCTTGCCGCGCATCCCGAGCCAGTGCTCGACGGCCTCGGAGTCGAGGGTGACGAGCGCCGCGATGTAGGGGCGGTCGTTGCCGACGACGATGCACTGCGCGATCAGCGGGTGGTCCCGGACCCGCTCCTCCAGCTGCTGCGGCGAGACGCTCTTGCCGCCGGAGGTCACGAGGATCTCCTTCTTGCGGCCGGTGATGGTGAGGTAGCCGTCGTCGTCGAGGGAGCCCAGGTCGCCGGTGGCGAGCCAGCCGTCGTGCAGAGCGGCGTCGGTCGCCTTGGGGTCATTGAGATACCCCTGGAAGATGTTGGCGCCGTACAGCCAGATCTCCCCGTCGTCGGCGATGTGGACCGTCGTGCCCGGAATGGCCTTGCCGACCGTGCCGTAGCGGGTCTGCTCGGGCGGGTTCGCGGCCGCCGCGGCCGTCGACTCGGTCAGCCCGTAGCCCTCGTAGATCGCGACGCCCGCGCCCGCGAAGAACAGGCCGAGCCGCCGGTCCATCCCGGACCCGCCGGACATCGCCTGCCGCACCCGGCCGCCCATCGCCTCGCGGACCTTGGAGTAGACGAGCTTGTCGAAGACCGAGTGCTGCATGCGCAGCGACGCCGACGGGCCGGGGCCGGTGCCGAACGCCTTGGCCTCCTGCGCGTCGGCGTACTTCACGGCGCACTCCACCGCCTTGTCGAAGGCGCCCGATCTGCCTTCCTTCTCGGCCTTCCGGCGCGCCGCGTTGAAGACCTTCTCGAAGATGTACGGCACCGCGAGGATGAAGGTGGGCCGGAACGCCTGGAGGTCGGGCAGCAGGGCCGCCGCGTTCAGCTGCGGCTGGTGCGCCAGTTTCACGCCGCCGCGCACGGCGGCGATCTGCACCATCCGCCCGAAGACGTGCGCCAGCGGCAGGAAGAGCAGGGTGGAGGCGACGCTGTCGCGCTTGGAGGCGAAGACCGGCTCCCAGCGGGCGACCATCGTGTCCGCCTCGAACATGAAGTTCGCGTGCGAGATGACACACCCCTTGGGGCGGCCCGTCGTCCCGGACGTGTAGATGATGGTGGCGACCGAGTCCGGAGTGACCGCGCGGCGGTGGCGGTGCACCGTCTCGTCGTCGATGTGGGCGCCGGCCGCGGAGACCTCGCCGACGGCGTCCGCGTCGAGCTGCCAGAGCCGCCGGAGGTGCGGCAGCCGGTCGATCACCGTGGCGATGGTCATCGCGTGGTCCTCGTGCTCCACCACCGCCGCCGTCACCTGGGCGTCGTAGAGCATCCAGAAGACCTGCTCGGCCGAGGACGTGGGGTAGACCGGGACGACCTGGGCGCCGATGGTCCACAGCGCGAAGTCGAAGAGCGTCCACTCGTACCGGGTGGGGGACATGATCGCCACGCGGTCGCCGAACCTGATCCCCTCCGCGAGCAGCCCCTTGGCCAGGGCCAGCACCTCGTCACGGAACTGGCCCGCGGTGACGTCGTGCCACTGCTTGTTCTTGTCCTTGCGGCCGAAGGCGATGTGTGAGGGGTCCTCCAGGGCGTGATCGAAGACGGCGTCGGCCAGGCCGCCCACCGGCGGCGCCGACGCCAGAGCAGGATTGGTGAACTCGCGCAAAGTTGCTCCTTGTGGCGCTCCGCACAGCGTCGGTGACGGTACCCGACCGCGCGCTGTGGCGGGAGGGGTGCCAAGTTGCCGCAAGCGCGCGGAATATGCACAGGTCAGCCGGGTAAATGCGGCCACAAGGGAAGGGCCGGGACAGAATTCTTACGGTTGAGTAAGTTTCGGGAGCGTAATCTCCCGGCGCTCTTCACCCGTCTCCACGGAATCCCTACGGAGAGGTCACCGCGGCGCGCCGACCGCCTTTTTGGGCGGAGTGGTCGGTTCCGCTCCGGCCGTTCCGGGTGACCGTACCAGGGCCGATACACCAGGTCGGCCCCGAGGGCGAGGCGACCGGCGAGCACCCGCGCCGGGAGTCTGCCCCGCCCCCGCCGGGGCCATGCGCGGCCCGCGCGGTGACCCTCAGTGGCCGGCGGCCGGCTACCGCGCCGCCCGGTGCAGCCGGTCGCCGCCCGCCAGGATCGCCCGGGCCAGCGCGGCCCCGGCGCCGCCCCGCTCCCGCCCGGCGGCGCCGAGCAGCACGAAGTCGACCTCGCCCAGCTGCGGCAGCCCCGCCCGCTCCGGTACCCGCACCAGGCCCGGCGGGACGAGCCCGCGCGCGTGGGCCATCACGCCGAGACCCGCCCGCGCCGCGGCGAGCAGCCCGTTCAGTGAACCGCTGGTGCAGGCGATCCGCCACGCCCGCCCGTGCCGCTCCAGCGCCTCGAGCGCCAGGGCCCGCGAGATCCCGGGCGGCGGGTAGACGATCAGCGGGACCGGCCGCTCCGGATCGATCCGCAGCCGCTCCGAGCCGATCCACACCAGCCGGTCGTGCCAGACGGACTCCCCGCGCGGATCCTCGGGGCGCCGCTTGGCCAGGACGAGATCGAGCTTGCCCGCCGCCAGCTGCTCGTGCAGCGTCCCCGACAGCTCGACCGTCAGCTCCAGGTCGACCTCGGGGTGCTCGTGCCGGAACGCCTCCAGGATCTCGGTGAGCCGGGTCAGCACGAAGTCCTCCGAGGCCCCGAACCGCAGCCGCCCCCGCAGCCGCGTCCCCGTGAAGAAGGCGGCCGCCTGCTCGTGGACCTCCAGGATGCGCCGCGCGAACCCGAGCATGGCCTCGCCGTCCTCGGTCAGCTCGACGGAGTGCGTGTCCCGCGTGAACAGCGTGCGGCCGACCGCGTCCTCCAGGCGCCGCACGTGCTGGCTGACCGTCGACTGCCGCAGCCCGAGGCGTCGCGCGGCCTGCGTGAAACTCAGCGTCTGCGCGACGGCGAGGAACGTCCGCAACTGCCCGGGGTCGTACATGCCCCGACCCTACCCGGGCTCATCATGAACATCGATCACAGTCAGAGCGGTATGCAGGATTCCCGATCACGCTGATCAGGAGGACCATGGAGAGGGCACGACCTGAACCGAGAGCTAGGAACCGATGACACGCCTGCACTGGCCGCGCTGGATGCCGGTCGACCCCTACATCCTGGCGCTGCTCGGGACGGTCGGCCTCGCCGCGCTCCTCCCGGCCCGCGGCGCCGCCGCCGACGTCGCCTCCGGCGCCTCGACCGGGGCCGTCGCCTTCCTCTTCTTCCTCTACGGGGTCCGACTCTCCACCCGCGAGGCGATGGACGGACTGCGGCACTGGCGGCTCCACGTCACCGTCCTCGCCTGCACGTTCGTGGTGTTCCCGCTGCTCGGCCTCGCCGCCCGCGGCCTCGTCCCGGTCCTGCTCCCGCGGAACCTGTACGAGGGCCTGCTGTTCCTGACGCTCGTCCCCTCCACCATCCAGTCGTCGATCGCGTTCACCTCGATCGCGCGCGGCAACGTCCCGGCCGCGATCTGCGCGGGCTCCTTCTCCTCCCTGGCCGGCATCGTCCTGACGCCCCTGCTCGCGGCGGCGCTGCTCGGCAACAGCGGCGGGGGCTTCTCCACCGACTCGCTCGTCAAGATCGTGCTGCAACTGCTCGTGCCGTTCCTCGCGGGCCAGCTGCTGCGCCGCTGGGTCGGCGGCTTCCTCACCCGCCACAAGAAGATCCTCGGCTACGTCGACCGCGGCTCGATCCTGCTCGTCGTCTACACCGCGTTCAGCGAGGGCATGGTGCAGGGCATCTGGCACCAGGTCAGCGCCGTCCGGCTGGCCGGTCTGCTCGCCGTCGAGGCCGTGCTCCTCGCCTCCGCGGCGCACCGCTCCGCGATCTGCTTCATGTCGCCCGCCCGGTCGGCCAGGCCGGAGAGCATGTCGGTGATCTCGCTGTCGACGTTGTGGT